>JAPLER010000107.1:27227-32713 GCA_026391115.1 Bacteroidota bacterium
GTTTTTGTGTTCTTATTGGGTAATTAGAGAATATACTTTTATCGAAGCAATAACTATAAAATCCATTTAAAGCATTCTCTATATTGTCATCATTTTTATTCATCCATTTTGTAAAAGCAGTTTCAAGAGATTTTTCTTTTTTGATACAATAATGATGATGTAAAAAACTTACTAAGTGTATGGAATCAATGCTGTTAAAAGTACGATGAACAAAGGATTTGAAATTGTTTTTCCATAAACCTTTTTCATCTAAATTCATAACAAAATCATAAGGCGTATTGTGCATACATTGCATTAGTTTTTTGCAAGATGCAATAATTGTTTTTCTATTACCCCAAGCCAAAATTGCAGCAAAAAAACCTGCTATTTCTATGTCTTGTTTTAGTGTAAATAAATGAGGAATTGAAATTGGATCATTCTCAATAAAATCTATATGATTGTACTGATTCACTTTTTTGTTTAAGAAGTCTTTTATTTCTTTCATTGACTTTTATCATAAAACACAGTTGCAAATGTGTTTACTTTTGTTGCAAATAAAATACTAATAGAATGAATATGTCAATTGCAGATATTAGAAAAGATTATACACTAAAATCGTTAAGTGAAAATGATGTGTTGCACAATCCCGTTCAACAATTTGAAATATGGTGGAACGAAGCAGTAAATAGTGAAATTGATGAAGTAAATGCTATGACACTTGCAACTGTAAAAGCCAATCATTCGCCAGTAGCTAGAATGGTGCTTTTAAAAGATTTTAGTACTGATGGCTTTACTTTTTTTACCAATTATTTAAGTGCCAAAGGCGAACAATTATTTACGAATCCTAATGCAGCTATTTGTTTTTTTTGGAAAGAATTGCAACGCCAAGTAAGAATTGAAGGTGTTGTTGAAAATGTATCTGAACAGGTGAGTGATGATTATTTTAATAGCAGACCTATAGGAAGTAAACTTGGTGCTTGGGCATCTCCACAAAGTAAGGTTGTTGCAAGTAGAAGTATATTGGAAGAAAATGAAAAAAATTATAGCAAAGAATTTGGGAATGATATTAAAAGACCTGCACATTGGGGTGGGTATATTTTAAAACCAAATTATTTTGAATTTTGGCAGGGTAGAAGCAATAGACTACACGATAGAATTTGTTATACTTTGGAAAAAAATGAATGGCTTACAGCTAGACTTGCACCATAAAAATTAGTGTGATGCAATTTTATAATTCAAAGTTGCGTACCCCAACGAAAGGGCAAAAACTACTAAGATAATTCCTGAAATTTTATTGATAATGTGCAAATTGTGAGGCGTTAACTTGGGTCTTATTTTACCTGCTAATAAAACTTTTGCAATATCTGTTGATAAAACAAATAGCAAGCAGGTTGCATAAACCGTAATTAAATATGTTACAGGATGTGATATTCCAACAGTTTGGGTATGAATTTTAGTAGTTGCTGCCAACCAAAAAATAAATACACCTGGATTTAATAAATTCATAAAAAAGCCAGAGACGAAAATTCCAATAAGCTGTCTTTTCTTAAATATTTTATCCTGTATAGCACCACTATCATCTATCATTACTTTTTTAAAAAACAAAGTATAAATACCAATAATTAATAAAAAGCTACTACCACATATACCAATTATAGTTTGGTGTTTAACAGCTTGATCGAAAAGACTTGTGAGGAGGTTACAAACTAAAACTAACAATACATCGCTAAAGGAAACTCCAGCTACAAATAGAAACCCACCTTTGTGTCCATTGTTCAAACTTTGTTTTATAATAGCAAAGATGATAGGACCAATGGAAATGGCGAGTAGTAGTCCAAGCGTTAGTCCTGTTAGTAGTGCTTCTATCATTAGCAATATTTATGCGTGGTGAAAATAAGGTAATTGTTTTCTCAAAGTAAGATACTGGAAAATTTCCCCTGTAATACTTTAATTTATTTTTTTAAGATTACTTAATGATATTTGCCGACTACATTAACCTCATATTGTCATAATGAAATTATTTTTAAAGTTAGTTTTACTAACGGTGCTTTCTATTAACTATACCTATAGTCAAACACCAGTGAGTATGGCAAATCAAAGTGGATTAAGCCATACAGAGAATTTTGCTGATATTAATAATTGGGTATTTAATACCACTAGCAATAATGGAACTTTTATTGCTGGTATTGGCTCTCAAGCTTGGAAAGGAGTTGATGTGTTAACAACTGCTCCTGCAGTTCCAAATGGAAATCGAGTTACTACATTGTCTAATTTTTTTCAAACCCCAAGTGGTAGTGGTGTACCAATTTATAGTGGTGGAATTTATAAAGGCAACCAATCTATATTTATGTTATCAACAGGTTCAACAGATAACTCATCGTCAGTTGCTTTTGATTTTTTTATGGATTTTACTGGTGTAAATGCTGGTACCTTAAGTTTTGATTGGGCATCGCTAAATAATAATAATGGTAATAGAATGGGTAGTTTGCGTGTATATGCAAGTACAGATGGAGTAAGCTATACAGAAATAACAGCAGCACAAGTTTTAAATTTTGTTAACTTCAGCCCAACTGCTGGCAGTATTACAAATGTTGCTTTGCCTAGTAGTTTTAGTGGCAGTGCTACAGCACGTTTACGTTTTTATTATCATAATGGAAGTGGTGGTAGTGCTGGTTCTCGCCCAAGAATTAATATAGATAATGTTAAGGTTACTGCACTTTCAACAATTGCATGTGTAGCACCAACTGCACAACCAACAGGTTTTTCATTAGGTACAGTTTTATATAACACCATTAATTTTTCTTTTGCTGCAGCTAGCCCAGCACCACAAAATTATTTGGTGATTATGAGTAAAAATAATTCTTTGAGTAGTAACCCTGTAAATCTTACTGGATATAATATTGGCGACAATTTGGGTGATGGAACTGTTGTAGCAATTACAAATAATACTAATGTTACAGTTACAGGATTAACCAACTCTACAACATATTATTTTTACATATTCTCAATGAATAATACTTGTACTGGTGGACCTATTTATTATGGAATAAATCCATTAACAGGTAGTGCAATAACACTTGCAGGTCAATTGCCTTGTGTGGCACCTATAACTCAACCTACAAACTTAGTTTTTTCAAATATAACAACTACAAGCATTACAGGAAATTTCACAGCTGCTGCAAATACCAATGAATATTTAATTATTCGTTCTACATCACCAATATTTACAGGTACATTAAATAATGGAACTACTTATAATGGAGGCAATTTTTTAGGCAATGGTAGTGTTGTTACAAGAACAGCAGGAACAACATTTACTGCAAATAATTTAACTAGTGGACTTACTTATTATTTTTTTGTATTTGGATTGAATAATCAAAGTTGCAATGCTGGCCCAGCATATAACTCTTTAAATCCACTAACATTAAGTGCCACAACAGTTGCATTGCCAACTTGTGTTGCACCTGCAACACAACCTACACAGTTAAATCTTGTGGCAAATAGCATTTCTGTAAATGGCTATTTTTTAGCTTCGTCTAGTGCTGATGGTTATATAGTTTTAAGAAATGCCACTTCTACTTTAAGCAATTTTCCAGTGAATGGAACAAATTATGCAAATGGCTCAACACTTGGTACTGCAATAGTTGTGGCCAACATTAGTGCTACTGCTTTTGTAGATAATAATTTAACAGCAAGTACTACATATTATTATTTTGTTTTTGCAAAAAATAGTATTTGCAGCGGAACTTCGCCAACTTATTTAATTACAAATCCATTAATAGCAAGTACAGCAACAACTGCTGCTGCAACAAGTAATTATTATTTTGGCAACTTGCATGCACATTCTTTTTATAGTGATGGTAATAAAGACAATTCAAGTTTAACTCCAGCTGATGATTATGCTTATGCGAAAAACTCTCTTTGTATGGATTTTTTAGGTATTTCAGAGCATAATCATTCAAGTGCAGGAATGTTATTAGGTAATTATCCTTTAGGATTAAATCAAGCTGCTGCTGCAACAACTTCTGGTTTTTTAGCTTTATATGGAATGGAATATGGTGTTATCAGTAACGGTGGTCACGTTTTAATTTATGGTAGCAATAAATTGTTTGGTTGGGAGCCAGGAAATTACAATACCTATGTGGCATTAAGCAATTACACTGGAACTCCTGAAAGTGATGGTAGTACTGGTTTGTTTAGAGTAATAAACAATATGAATAACAGTGGATCAAATGTATTTGCTTCATTAGCTCATCCTGATTTTTCAGATTATAATAATCTTTCAAATGTAGTTTATAATGCTGTTGCAGATAGTGCTATGCGTGGCTGTGCAGTAGCAAGTGGCCCTGCTTTTTCTACTAACACAACCTATAACGATCCTCCAAGTTCTTTTGCATATTTAGACTATTATTTAAAAATGCTTTCCAAAGGTTATCACATTGGACCATTTATGGATCATGATACACACTATACCAATTTTGGACGAAGTAACAATAACAGACTTGGCGTTATTTCTACTTCTTTAAACTCAAGCGACTTTTACACGGCCATAAAAAATAGAAATTTTTATGCTAGTGAAGATTGTGATACAAGAGTAAATTTTACATTGAATAATGAAAAAATGGGAAGCATTTTGTCTGGTTCAAACCCACCCGCAATAAGCGTTTATGCAATTGATCCTACAACACCTACAGCTACACCTTCAATAAAAATTATGTATGGAGTATTGGGTAGTGCCGTACTACCTGTTCAAGTTGCAAATGCTAGTGGTAATACAATTTCATACACAGATAATTTATTGGCTAATGGTATAACAGGTTATTATTATGCAGATATAACAATTGCTGGAAACAGAACAGTTACATCGCCAATATGGTACACAAAAACTGGAAGCCTGCCAGTAACACTTTTAAATTTTACTGCTCTTGCTAACAGTAATAGAACAGTACAATTGCAATGGCAAACAACAAAAGAAATCAACAACGAAAAATTTGTAATTGAAAAATCAATTGATGGTATAAATTTTAAATATTTCAATACCATTTTAGCAAAAAATGATAAGGTAAATAATTATACAATTATTGACGAACAACCAAATGAAGGAATAAATTATTATAGATTAAAACAAATTGATAAGGGTGGTAAGTACAGTTATTCAAATATTGTGGCAGCTAATCTAAAAGCTAGCAATATCAATGGTTTTAGCTTAGTACAAAATCCAGTTGCTGATGTAGTTAAAATGAATGTTAATGCTGTGCAATCTGAAGCTGCCAAGATTATTGTAACAGATGTTTATGGAAGAACTGTGCAAATGGGAAATATTAATTTGGTAAAGGGTTTTCAAACCAATAGTATATGGGTAAACCAATTAGCTAGGGGTAATTATATGATAAGTTTGGTATTGCATAATGAAGTGATAACAACAAGATTTATTAAAATGTAGTCTATTGTTCATACTCATCATTTTCTATATTCATTCTTGCCGAAATGTCTTTTAAATTGCTTAA
>JAPLER010000124.1:0-2415 GCA_026391115.1 Bacteroidota bacterium
GGTTCAACTAAAGTTTTTTCAGGAACATTAGTAGTAATTTCTGCATAAGCATTACCAATTCTCCATCTAGTTCCTGCTGTAATTGGTTTATATTTTTTTAGTGCCATTTTATTTATTTTTAATGTTGATGTCTATTTGCTACATTCAACATATTTGCAATTATTATCAGACTTGCTTGTCTATATTTTTTAATATTAGATACCACCGTACAAATCAATAGTTTCTCCAGCAGCTATTGTTACTAAAGCTTTTTTATAAGAAGATTTTACTCCTTGAATGTAACCAGCCTTTGTAAAACGACTTTTATTTTTTGCAGGTGCTACAATAGTGTGTACATCAGCAACTGTTACACCATAAAAAGTTTCTATAGCTTTTTTAATTTCAAGCTTATTCGCTCTTTTATCAACCTTAAAAGAATACTTACCCAACTTAGTTTGTTGTAAGTTAGCTTTCTCTGTTAAAATTGGTTTTATTAATACTTCTGATTGTTTCATTTTAATTCAATTTGAAAATTTGTAATTATGCTTCTGATTCACTAAAAATTTTCGCTGCGTTTTCAGTGATTACTAATACATCAGCATTCATTACTTCGTAAGTGTTGATATCTGCCAATAAAGTGCTAGCTAGATTTGGTACATTACGAGTACTTAAGTAAACATTATCATTATACTCAGGTAATACTAATAATGTTTTTTTATCTGCAACATTTAAGTTTTTCATTACACTTACTACTTCTTTAGTTTTTGGAGCAGCAAAGCTCATATCTTCCACCACAACAATTGCAGCATCTTTTGCTTTATAACTAAGTGCAGATATTTTAGCTAAATCTTTAACTTTTCTGTTCAATTTAGTATCATAACCGTGTGGTTTTGGTCCAAAAATAGTACCCCCACCTTTGTATAAAGGATTACGAATATTACCTTTACGAGATCCACCAGTTCCTTTTTGTTTGTGTAGTTTTTTACTTGCACCTTTAACTTCTGAACGAGTTTTTACTTTGTGAGTACCTTGACGTTGAGCACCCATATATTGCTTTACAGACAAATACATTACGTGGTCATTTGGCTCTGCACCAAATATCTCAGCTGGCAATTCAACTGTTCTACCAGTTTTTTGACCTTGTATATTTAAAACATCTAACTGCATATCTTATTTTTTTAGACTTATCAAATTGTATAATTCAAGAAGTCTTTTGAAAATTATTTTTGAATTAATACTATTGAACCGTTATGACCAGGAATATTACCACTAACTAATATGTAGTTTTTTTCTGGAAATAATTTTACAACTTTTAAACCTTTCATTTTTACTCTGTCACCACCCATTCTTCCTGCCATTCTCATACCTTTAAATACACGAGAAGCATCTGATGAGTTACCAATTGAACCTGGTGCACGCTGTCTATCGTGTTGTCCATGAGAAGCCTCACCAACACCAGAGAATCCATGACGTTTAACCACACCTTGAAAACCTTTACCTTTAGTTGTTCCTACAACTTCAACTTTATCGCCTTCTGCGAAAATGTCAAGAGTAATAGTTTCACCAAGAGTTTTGGTTAAGTCGTAGTTTCTAAATTCTTTTGTAAATTTCTTAGGAGCTGTACTGGCTTTAGCGAAGTGACTAATTTCCGCTTTGGTAGCGTGCTTTTCTTTTTTATCGCCAATAGCTAATTGTAGTGCGTTGTAACCATCTGTTTCAATGGTTTTAATTTGAGTAACCGTGTTTGGTTGAGCCTCAATAATGGTGCAAGCAGTTTGTTTGCCATCGGCACCAAATATGCTTGTCATTCCAATTTTTTTTCCAATAATACCTTTCATCTGTTGCGGTTTTAATAACCCCGCTGAGGTAAGAGGACATTTCGCTGATGAACTGCGAAATTCAATCCTTTGTTTGCCAACGACCTTTTCTTTTGTTTCACAAATTTTGTGAGGAGAAGTACCGTTGGTAAACAAACCTCGAAGGGTCTGTTTATATGTTCTACTTTAATTTCAATAATTAAAACTAAAGTTTAATTTTGTTTCAGAGCTTCTTTTTGCTAAACTTTTTTAGCATTGGAAGATGCGTTGTTGTATTTAAGAACTTTTGCTTGTTTGAGATAATATCTCTAATTAAGCTTTAATTTCTACTTCTACACCTGATGGTAAATCTAATTTAGATAAAGCATCAACTGTTCTTGAACTAGAAGTGTAGATATCTAATAGTCTTTTGTGTGTGCACAATTGAAATTGTTCTCTACTTTTTTTGTTTACGTGCGGTGAACGTAGAACTGTGAAAATTCTTTTACGTGTTGGCAAAGGAATTGGTCCTGTAACTACGGCACCAGTGCTTCTTACGGTTTTCACAATTTTTTCAGCAGATTTATCTACCAAGTTGTGATCGAAGCTTTGTAATTTTATTCTAATTCTTTGTGACATA
>JAPLER010000124.1:2464-5288 GCA_026391115.1 Bacteroidota bacterium
GTGACATATACTTTGACCATTTTTTCAAATGGAGTGCAAAAGTAGGGGGATGAATGAAACTGCCAAACTTTTTTTTAAAGTATTTTTTCAACAATGCAAATTTATTGTGTTTGAAGGCTTGTTTTTATCAACATATTTGGCTTTGTGGCTTTGCTTAACTTTAAAATATCAACAATTATTTGAACTTTAAAATACAGAATATTATAAACAAAATGTAACTAAAACCATTTGCCATAAGGCAATAGAAGCTATTTTCACAATAGTCGTGGTTATACATACCGTTACCGAATTTGAGTGATTGAGTTTATTTCTACTTAACCATTGAGAAGAAAAGTGAATTAAAAAAAATGAAAATATTTTTTAATTGTTATTGTTTTATTAATGAATTAAGGAAGATTTTAGACAAAATAGTACATCGTAAATCAAATAATATAGTATTGCACTCGAACACTTACAACATTTTAGATATGAAAAATTCAAAACCAACCATTACACCCGAAGAACTGATTAAAGAATATAAACTACAACCTCACCCCGAAGGTGGATACTATAGAGAGTCATTCAGGTCTGATTTAATAATACCTAAAAGAGCTCTACCTAAAGGATTTAAAGGAGACAGAGTAAGCTCTACAGCTATTTATTTTTTATTGGAACAAGGTAATTTTTCTGCTTTTCATAGAATTAAAAGCAATGAGTGTTGGCATTTTTACTGTGGAGAGCCATTACACGTTTATGTGATTGACCACGATGGAAGTTTATACACTATTACACTAGGCAGTAACATTACTTTGGGTCAATATTTTCATTATACAGTACCAGCAAACTGCTGGTTTGCAAGTCAACCAGCCAAAGATTCTAGTTTTAGTTTTGTAGGTTGCTCAGTATCGCCAGGATTTGATTTTGAAGATTTTGAACTAGCAAAAGCAGATGAATTGGCAAAACAATATCCACAACACGAGAACATTATTAGAGAATTGTGTAGAGAATAATAATCCACAAAACAAACCTTTTATATTTAATCGCTAAAGCTGATTGTACTTATTTACTCTCGGCTTTTTTATTGTAAAGAACTCAAAAAATCATTAGCACTTTTTAAATGATTTTCTCTTTTCTCCAAAGGCATTTTATCGAATGTATTCACTAACATACCCAATCGTGGATTAGATAAAAAGAAATCTCTGTGAACGTGCATAAATCGCCAAAATAATCCATCCCAAATTGACTGCCAATTACCTTTTTTAAAGTTGCTCATTTTCATCAAATAGTTGCTACCACTGATGTATGGCTTTGTTGCCATTAAACCACCATCTGCAAATTGACTCATTCCATAGACATTAGTAACCATCACCCAATCGTATGCATCAATAAACATTTCCATAAACCATTGATACACTTCGTTGGGGTCAAATTCACATAGCAACATAAAGTTCCCCAACACCATTAATCTTTCTATGTGATGACAATAACCAGTTGCTAGAACCTTTTTAATAACAATATCTACTGGTTCAATTCCTGTTGTTCCATTCCAAAAAGAAGCAGGTATTTTTCTGGAAAATTTCCAATAATTTGTAGTTCGTTCTTGTGTTCCTTTTTGTTCATAAACTGCTCTAATAAATTCTCTCCACCCAATAATTTGTCTTATAAACCCTTCTGTTGAATTCATTGAAATTTGATGTTTTGCAGCATATTCCAAAGTTGCTGTTATCACTTGCTTTGGGGTAATTAATCCTACATTCAACATTGGTGTTAAAACACTGTGATGTAACATATATTCATTATCAACCATGGCATCTTCATATTCTCCAAATTCAGCAAACCGATTTTCAAGAAACTGCTGTAACCATTGCTGTGATTGAATAAAATTGGCAGGATATATAAATTTGGTAGATGCTATTCCATGGTAGATGCTATTCCATAATTATTGGGGAAGTTTTGTTGAACATATTCAATTGCTTCTTTATAGAATTTATCAGGACTTGGAAATACAACTGATGGAACTTTTTTATCCTTTGGATATTTCAATCTGTTCTCTGCATCAAAACTCCACTTACCCCCTATTGGCTTTTGGTTTGCATCAATTAGAATTCCTAATTTCTTTCTTTGATGGGTATAGAAGTCTGCCTGAAAGTATTTTTTCTTGTCTTTAAAAAAAGCTTCATTTTCTTCATTGGTATTGATGAATAAAGGATTTGAATATTGATGCAATGCAACGTTGCTTTCTGTTGCTTTACTTTTTATTCTTTTCTCTAACCAATTATCTGTTGTACCGTAGTAATAAATTTGAGTAACACCATTTTTTGACAGATATGGAATTAGCTTTCTCACATCACTTAAATCATTTGTACTATCAATATAATTTACTCTTATGCCATTTTCATTCATAAAACTTCATAGTAGCTCTATGAAAAACTATTTTCTGCTTATGAAAATTATATTGTTTAAAAAACAAGTATTCCTCTACAAGATATACTGCATCTGCTTTTTCAAGCATTGATATATCTTCAAAAAGTTGATGAGGGAATATGATGGCAACAGATTTCATTTGTTCTATTTTTGTTTATTCATTTTACATTTATCGCTGCAATATTTTACTTCCTCCCAAACTTTTTCCCATTTTTTTCGCCAACTAAATGGACGTTTACAAACAATACAAATCTTTTGAGGCAAATTCTCTTTTTTAATTTGTTTCACTTTTTTGGGTTTTGGTTGTTGACTTCTTTCGGGTATGTGTTGCTATTATTCTGTAGTTTTCTTTTCTTACTTCCTCGTTATTTCTATGGCTCCAAATATTGGCTCTTGCAATTTTACCACTTGTTTCTAAATC
>JAPLER010000411.1:0-527 GCA_026391115.1 Bacteroidota bacterium
GCCGCTTGCCATTGCTTTTTCAACGGTAACTGTTTGTGCGTTAATATTGGTATTAGCCATTAGAATCAACGCAAAAAATACGCATAAAAAAACTTGTAGTTTTTTTAGCATATAAAATTGTTTTTGTGTATTAATTTTCATAAAATTTATTTAAATACTAGGTAATTTTTTATTTGAGTTTAAGGGCAGTTGTTAATTGTAATAAATAAAACATTGTTGTTTGCATCTATACCAATTTCCGCACGGCAGGCACTTGAGCCAGAACCTAAATTGTAAGCAACTAAATTTGGACTCAATATTTCATCAGGATTGCCAAATAAATTATTAACCTCAGCTCTGTTGGAAAGGGTTACACCACTACTGCCATTGCAAGTAGTCGTTTGTGCTTTTGTAATAAAAAGTGCTTGCAAAGGCAAAAACTCAGCCTTTCTATCTTGACCTTGCAAGTTTTTAAAAGCTATACTTTGTTGGGTTATTGTTGGGGTAATAGTAATTGTACTGCCCACTTGCGATTGTGCTACTAGAGA
>JAPLER010000411.1:647-3511 GCA_026391115.1 Bacteroidota bacterium
AAATCAATGGATATTTTGATTGGAAAACGGGTAAAAGTCAAGCTATTTAAAATCGTGTACAATCCCTTAAACAAGGGGGCATAAAAAAAATGGCACAATGGATTATTGTAATACTGCTTCTTTGGGGTATAAATTATGTGATAGTATTTCAGTAAGAAGCTTGTGCAAAATGGATGTACAAGCGAATACATAAACAAAAACATATTCGTTTATTTAAAATTTTGGATAAAATTTTTCGAAAGGTATTGCAAGAATTTGTAGAGGAAACCCTACAAGCTTTAAAACGATGGACCGAGATGATTATTGTGTCAAGCATTTATTTTTTTTCAGCAAGAACTTAATTAATTTGCATTAATGGTTTTGTAAATAATTTTTAATGAGGTTAGTAAAAACTAAAATCCTTTTTTTTATATTTGTAATACTTTGTGCATGTAATAATATTAATTGCCTTTACCGATGGTTATAGAACAAGTATTACTTCACTTGGAGAAAATGTATTGCATAATGCACCATCTTTAATCAATAGTGTTTATTTAAAAAAATATGACTGGGCAAATACTAATGCCAATAACTTCTATCAACAAATAAAAAGACCCTTGTATGGCAATCATCCAATTGAACTTGGGTTAGATAAACACATAGGAAATTTGGAAAAAGACTTTGCAAAAGATAGTTTGTATATCAACTTATTTAAACAAGCATTTCCCAATGATGATAGTTTGTTTACAAAAGAACAAATAGAAATTGCGTTGGTTGAGTATGAAAAGACCTTGATATCAACCGAATCATCATTTGATAAAAAAGCTATGAATGCTAATGCTAGAAATGGGTTTAAGTTGTTTGCAAGTAAGAAATTAAATTGTATTAGTTGTCATCTGCCACCTTATTTTACTTTTGCAACACAAACAAATAATACAGATAGTATTTATGCAAACATTGGTTTGTATAATGTTGATGGCAAAAATGAATACCCGCAAAATGATGAAGGGTTGTCAAGAATAACTCATCAAAAAAGTGATAACGGTAAATTTAAAATTCCAAGCTTACGAAATGTAATGCTTACAGCACCTTATATGCACGATGGCAGTATAGCTACAATTGAAGAAGTAATTGATATGTATGCAAATGGTGGAAGAAGTATTAACTACGGAAACTATAAAGGAGATGGCAGATTACATCAAAATAAAAATAAACTGATTACTGGCTTTACTTTATCTGTAAAAGAAAAGCAAGACTTAATAGAGTTTTTAACATCTCTTACCGATAGTAGTATTTTTTATAAACAATCATTTCAAAATCCTTTTAATAAAAACTAGATAATTACATTTACATTTCCCTTGAATGATTAGACTCAGTTTTATGAAAAAAATATTTACAGTCATATATATTTCTTTAATGTTTGTTTCGTGCAATGAAAATAGTAACAAGCCCCTTAACAATAACGCTACAGAAAAACAGAATGCATTAGAATCTATTTTGATTGAAGATTCTTCGGTAATGCAAATACCTTTAATGCAAGAACGATTGACAAAAATCAAACAGGTGCTACAACAAAAAATTCCAATTATTTTATTGGATAGTTTAAATGAAGATGCAAAGATTGCACAACAAATTGCAGTTAGCGATTTAAAATTTTGTGAAAACCTATTTGACAAAAAAACGCACCAACCTTATAGAAACGAAGTTTTCAATGTGTATGCTTTAAGGCCTCAAGAAATTCCATCTACTTTAAAAACGCAAAAAGCATTCAAGGTAGAAATGTATAATTATGCCTTAAACTTGACTACAACTGCTGTTATTAATGTAGAAGAAAAAAAGGTTTTTGAAGTAACTACTTTTCCAATTAGTCAACCAGATATTCCAACACATTTAAAAAAACTAGCTCTTCAAATAGCCATTAATAATTCAGAAGTTATTAAAGCACTTGGCTATAAACCAGAAGAAAAAGAAGCTTTAATGGCAAACACTAAAACGGCTTTAAACAATACAAAATGTGAAAGAAGTTTGCACTTATGTGTTGCTCCTACGTTTATAAAAAACGATAAAGCATTGTGGGCAATTGTAGATTTAACAGATTATAAAATTGTGGGCATTCGTTGGACAAATGTGGGTACAACAGGAGAGGTTGAAAATAGAATTAGTGAACGTAAATTAAAGTTTGAAAAAGTGATGGAATGTTATTGCAAAAAAGTAACACATCTTGAAAAATATAATTGGAAGTTGAACTATGTTTTAACAACAAGTGATGGAATGCGAATCAGTGAAGTTGCTTATAACAACAAGCAAGTCGTTAACAATGCCAAAATTGTTGACTGGCACGTAGGATATAGTAATACTGATGGTTTTGGGTATAGTGATGCTGTGGGTTGTCCAGAATTTAGCCAAGCTGCAGTTGTTGCAGTTAGCGATCCTAAAGTTGTGGATATTGTAGATAATGGTAAAACTATTGGCTTTGCATTAGAACAAAATTTTAGTAGTGAGCAATGGCCAAAACCCTGCAACTACAACTACCTACAGCGATACGAATTTTACAATGATGGCAGGTTTAGAGCAGCAGGTGCTAGCTTGGGTAGAGGTTGTGGTAACAATGGTACTTATCGCCCAGTATTTAGAATTGCATTTACAGGTAACAATAATTCATTTAGCCAATGGAATAACAATACTTGGAAACCTTGGGATAAAGAACAATGGAAATTGACAACACCAGCCACTACTTATACCAAAGAAGGATATTTGTATAAAATAAATGATAACAACAACAATGGATTTTATATAGAACCTAGTCGTGGTCAATTTAATGATGGAAGTAGAGGTGATAACCCTTATGTTTTTGTAACAAAACAACATATTGATAAAGATGAGGG
>JAPLER010000299.1 GCA_026391115.1 Bacteroidota bacterium
CTGCAGCACCAGCCGAACAAGCATTTAGCGTAGAGCTTCCTGTGAAACTTGGGGTTGTGCCAAGGGTAAAATTGCCAGATGGAATTGTAACAGTGCTTGAACCACTCGCAGTTGTCCAATTTGAAGTGGTAAGCAAGGCAGCTCTTAAGGCTGTAACTGTTGTATAACCACTTCTTGATGGGTTAAAATAACCACCAATGGCATTATTTGAATGAAATATACTGTTACCAACCAAATCACTTGGTAAATAAGTTTGAATACTAGTAGCGGTGCCAGTTCCTAAAAATCCAGTGTAACCACTTTGTGTACCTTGAAACCCAAAGAAGGAAAGGGGGGTGCCATAAAAGGTAGCGGTTGTGGACGTAGTGGAGAAATCTAAATAATTAGCATCTCCTGGTGAAGTACCTTGGTAAATAAAGAATCTACCGCCATTAGTATTTTGCAATACTGGCGAGCCATTGGCACCACAACCACAACTAGATGGTATGTTGCTCATAGTGCCAATATCGCTGGCGATGTTAGTACCATCGTTGCTGATGGTAATGACTGTGCCAACTGGCAATGCAGTTGAGCTAGTCCACTTACTAATACCTGTATTTGCTCTTGCGTTATATGCAAAAGTAGTTGAACTGTTGCTGTTAAAACCTGTAGCAGCAATCTTAAACACAGTACCTGATGAGATGGCTTTCAACAATACAACCTGTATTTGTTTATAGCCATTAACTGAGTTGTTGTTCCAGCCACAAACCATTACATCCCCAGAAGTTAATATTGTTTGTGCATTTGCTTTAAATGCACTAAAAGTTACCAAGCATATTATAAGTTCGATAATAAAAAATAAATGTTACGAAACCCCCTAAAAATGTTACGAAACCTATTTTAGAGAGATAAAATGAACTATTTGCTGCTAAAAAATTGGATAGGCATAGCTAAAAAAAAGCGTTTATCGAATACAGATTATTCAATAAACGCTTATCGCTTTAAAGTACTGTATTTACTATCTATTTATTAGATAGATAGCATATCATCTTACATAAACCTAAGAAAGATTTGTATGGTAGTTTTTATTGATTTTAAAAGTTGCCCTCTTTAGCTTACAACTGAATTTTTAAAAAATACGGTAAACACACTGCCATTGTTAAATTTGTAGCTAGCTTTTCCACCAATTTGCATAGACAACCCTTTTATTAATTCGAACCCTAATGACGTGGCAGTATCAAAATCAACTCCAGCTTTTAACCCTGAACCATTGTCTTTATAGGTGAGCTCATATGCTCCATTTTTTAAAGTAACTATATTAATGTCAATCTCATTTTGTCGGTCATTTTTTACAGAATACTTGAAAGAATTTGTTAGTAATTCGTTCAGTATTAAACCTAATGGAACTGCAATATCAATATCTAAAAAAACAGCATTATCTTCTATATTAAACAAAACACTATTCTTTTGATTTTCAAATAAATCCGCTACTTTAATAGACAACTCTTTGGCAAAAGAGCAAAATTCAATGCTCCCCAATTTTTCATCTTGATATAAATTTTGATGGATTAAAGCAACACTTATTATCCTACTTTGTGCTTCAGAAAATGCTTTTATTGCAGTTTCCTGTTTCAATTCTTTTTTTTGCAATTCTATCAACCCTATAATAACTTGTAAATTATTTTTTACACGATGATGAATCTCTTTAAGCAATATTTCTCTTTCTTTTAATGCTTCTGTTAACTGAAATGTTCTTTTGTTTACACTTGATTCTAATTGATTATTTTGTTGTTGAAGTTTTTTAGTTCTCGATTTTATGGTTAATATCAAAATGATAAATAAAAGAATAACAGCACTAAGAATAAACCAAGTTTTAAAGTAAAATGGCTTAAGAACATATATTGGTAAGTTGATAATATCACCACTCCATTGACCAATAGCTGTTTGTGCTTTGATTTCTAACTTAAATTCACCATAAGGCAGGCCACTAATTCGAATAAAATTATCGTCTAAGTAGTTCCAGTTGTCATTAATACCTATAATTCTATACGCATATTTGTGCTTACGATCTTGAAAATCTAACAACTGAAATTCTGCAGTCAAAAATAAATCACCAGGTTCTAATACTATTTTTTTGGCTTGTTGTGCTTCATTAAAAAAATCAATAAACTTCTTTTCTTTATTTGAAAATTTTGTTAAACCGATTAATTTAAAAGATGCATCTATTTTATCATTAGAATTTTCGTAAAAATCTTTAGGATAAAAAGCATTTACACCATTTATTCCTCCAAAATACATTGCTCCATCAGCTGTTTTAAAAGATGAGGTTCTGTTAAATTCATTGTGAGATAGCCCATTGTCAACAGTAAAAGTTTTACTAGAAAAGTTTTTTGTATTAAAAAGATTTAAGCCATTATAAGATCCTATCCAAAGATTATTATGGTCATCTGCTTCTATGCGATACAGTATGTTTGATGAAAGCCCTTCTAAAGTAGTAAATTGCTTTATTCTAGTTGTATTATCAATAATAGAATGTTTCAAGTCTAACCGAAACAATCCTTGGTCTTTACTAGCAATCCACCAAATTTCATTTTTATCTTCGTGCAAATCATAGATAACACTAATAGGAAGATAATGGGAGGAATCGGGAATTAATTCACCATAATAATCTACTATTTTATTGTTCTTATCTATAATATAAAGTCCATTTTCTGCAACAGCTACCAGCCCTTTTTTTTGGGTTTGCACAAAACGATATACGTTTTGTGCTTTTGGTATTTTAACAGAACTATAATTTAAGGGTGTGCTTTTTTTTGTATGTATATTAAATAGGCTTATGTCTTCTGTTTGGCCTAGTAAGATCGTGCTATCGGTTGCAGATGCCATTGACCATAAATAATTATAGATATTGCCACAAAGTGAAGCGTTTAATTCAATAAGTTTTTTTTGATTGGGAGTATATTCAAAAATTTTATTAACTCCGCCTACATATATTTTATTCTGATGTTTTAGGCAGCTATTAACGCCCTCTTTATTTTTTGAAGAAGATAGAAACATTTCACTTCCATCAGTTTTAGCATCACAGAAATAATTCCAAACGGAAGCGTAAATATTTGAATTCGCTTTTATACCTTTTTTGTGCGAAACTGTATCAACATAGATACCCCTCACTTGATTACAATCAGGTGTTGGTTCTTTTTTTTTAGTAAAATAATTTCTAAAATGATTCTTTTTTACATTAATTTGAATTACACCATCTGTTGTACATATCCAACGATTGTCATTTTTATCTTTAAAAACTGAATAAACCCCAAAATTGGGCATTGGATTTAGCTCTGTTGAATCAATTAACAATTTTAAACTGGTTCCTTCGATCAAGAAAATCCCTGATCTTGGATTTGAAATAACACAATCGTAACCAGAAAAAGGCATCGGATAAGACCAAGTGGAAAGTGTAATAAGCTGACTAAAATGCATTGTTCCATTGAGAAGTTGATTCGAAACTGTAGGTTTTAATTTTCTTTTAGAAATACCAGAAGAATTGTTATGAACCAAAATTTCTTTGCTTTCGGTAATCCCAAAAACACGTTCCGTGTTTGGTAACATAAAACTAATAGCAGTGTCTTCTGTAATTAAATAATCAGGATATTCGCTCAAACTTAAACTAACTGCCCCATTTTGAAAAATTACACGACTATGAACATCGGTTTTTTTTTGTGTATTAGGTTCCGTAAATTTTTTCCAAGCTGTTAAATTAGCCCAAAGTTTAAAGCCGGTAGAAATGTTATACTTCCATAATTGATAAGGATTAGAAGTAACGAAAATCAAATTTTTATTTACGTCATTAGAAATCCTAATGATATCTTTTGTCGTAAATGGCATTCCTGGAAAAATGCTCTCGAGTGATAAGAGGGAATAATTATTTAAATCTATTACTTGTATTTCGCCAAACCTTATCAAGTTCATATCTTTATTATTAAACTCAATAATTAAATGATTGTTATTATCTATTGTAAGGGAAGCAATCTGATTATGTAAAAGACCAAAATTTTCTTTGTTAAATAATTTAATATTACGTCCATCGTATCTATTTAATCCATTGCTTGTTCCAAACCATATAAATCCATCTTTATCTTCTGCAGCACATAAAACTTCCCTAGCAACCAACCCATCTTTTATTGTAATATGTTTTTTGGTAATAATTACTTCTTCATTGATTTTAATTGGTCTTATTTGGGCTGATGATGGAATAGTAACAAGTAAAAAAATAATATAAAAAAGTAAGCTTAATTCATTTGTGCAGAATTGCACAAATGAACAAATGGAAGCATTATTTTTTTTTATTATACCCAAGTCTATGTTGAAATTTGAGGCGAATATAGTATTTTCAATATAACCTATATTTTTAGAACAACAGCGAATTGCAAACAATCAAAACCTAACAGTATCACATCTAAATCTTGCACTTGATGTTAAAGCTGATGGTAAGCAACTCAGCAACGCTTCAAGTAAAAAACGGTTTAAGCAGAGCAAAGCTACAAGCCTTATCAATACTGAATTTTGTGTTGCTGCCAATTTTTAACTGCAATACGCACATTGCAAGCCTCGTTCCTCGTTTGCAAAGAGCCAACCAAAACACAAAGCATAGCAATTAAAAAGACAGTCATTCCAACCACCACCACCATTCCTTTATTGCAGTATAAAAATTGTCAGAAGCATACTTAAACATAAAGTGCCATTATGCAATTTTATTACCAACGCCTATGCAAGCATTCAATAAAAATAAAATCACATAATCACTTTATGTTAAGTAGCCAACACAAGCATTTTGAGAAAATGCAGCCGTTTTTTTCTTTGCTACACTCACCCACTGGACTTCCTACATTTGAGAGGACATTGCAACTAAGAGCAATTGCTTACTTTTAATTTTATGACAACAGCAAAAAGGTACTACACAACCGAGTTTAAAATCAAA
>JAPLER010000206.1:0-3215 GCA_026391115.1 Bacteroidota bacterium
TGCCATTTTCATCCAACGCAACATTCCTTTATTTTCAGGAAACATATTCATTATAACTTCGTCTGTAACAGCTATGTCTGCTGGATCTCCACTTAATGCAGCCCAACGAAAAGGTCCTTTTCCTTCGCAAAATAATGGACGAATATATGCAGGCACAAAACCAGGAAAAGATGAACTTCTACCACCCAAAGGAGGTGCTAAAGAATCTGCATTTTGTTCTCTTACTTCAGTATATAAATTATTCTTGATTTCGTATTCAGTTGCTCTTGCTCTAAGATTGTTTCCATAGTCAAAAGTAATAGCACCACGTTCCATTAATTCTATCATTAACATTACGTGCTGGTGCATACTTTCATAACTCAACTTCAAGTATTCTTCTTGATTTGTTTCTCTTAAAACATTGGCCTGTTCGTTGGTTAAAGTATGAGGAATATAACCAACCAAAGGGTCGTGTGCAGATGTTTGATCTGTTAACACATCAACAGGAATATTTCTATCAATTAATCTATCAAGCAAATTAATTGCATTACACAAAACCCCTATACTTAAAGGTTTTTGTTGCAATTTGGCTTTAATTGCAGCATCAATTGCTTCATCAATATCTGTGTATTTTACATCCAAATATTTTGTTTCAATTCTTTTATCAATACGCCATTCTTCAACCTCTGCACACAATGCAACACCATCGCACATTGTAATAGAAAGTGGTTGAGCACCACCCATTCCACCAAGTCCAGCAGTAACAGTTAACGTTCCTTTTAACGAACCATTAAAATGTTTATCTGCAATAGCAGCAAAGGTTTCATAAGTGCCTTGCACAATACCTTGGCTACCTATGTAAATCCAACTACCAGCAGTCATTTGACCATACATCATCAAACCTTTTTTCTCCAATTCATCAAAGTGTTTCCAGTTTGCCCAATTAGGAACTAGTTGAGAGTTTGACAACAACACTCTTGGAGAATCTGTATGTGTTTTTAAAATACCAACAGGTTTGCCACTTTGAATGAGTAAAGTCTCATCTTCATTCAAATCTTTCAAGCCTTTGATAATTAAATCCAATGCCTCAAAATTTCTTGCAGCTTTTCCACGACCACCATATACAATTAAATCATCAGGTCGTTCTGCAACTTCTGGGTCAAGATTATTAAGTAACATTCTCAATGCTGCTTCTTGTACCCAGCCTTTACAATTTAATGTAGTGCCTGTGGGCGTTTTATATTTTATTGGGTCGTATTTAGAAATAGTTGTTGTGGACATTTGCAATTGTTTAGGTTGCAAAAATATGGAACGCAGATGATTAAGATGATTAAGATTAAAATGATTTTTATTTATGATAATATGTTATAAACAAAATTGCCAATCCATTTAAAGATTGAAAACAATACAACATAATACATTTTTATAAATGCTGCACAATTAAATAATACAAGGGCATTCCAATAGTAATATTAAAAGGGAATGTAATACCCAATGCCATTGGAATATAGATATTGAGAATATAAATCGATTGCCAATATCGTGAATAAACAACCCACTTAAAGCAGCTACAGCACAACCATTTATTAATGGAATAACAATGGCAAAGGCTGTTGCAAACCAACCATATTTTTTAAAAGCAGCAAATCTTTTGGCTGTTACTATTCCCATTTCTAACAAAAAAATTGCAAGAAATCCTTTAAAAATATCTGTTGTAAATGGCTTAATGCCTTCTGCTTGTTTTGTATCTGCAATTAGCCCAATTACTAAACTTCCAATAATCATTAAAACACTGCCATTAGTAAAAGAATGTTTAATAGTTTCTGCTAGTTTACCTTTACTATGGCTTTCTGTATCAAATTTAATTAATAGTATAACGCCCATAATAATTGCTGGAGATTCCATTAAAGCCATCACAGCAACCATATGTCCTCCAAAAGCTATTTTTTGTGAATCAAGAAATGAAACAGCAGCTACAAATGTTACTGCACTTACTGAGCCATAAGCAGCAGCTACAGCACCTGCATCACTAATTGTCATTTTCTTTTTTAAAATAAAAAAAGTGTATAGTGGAATGATAGATGCGATAACAAGTCCAAATAAAAGAGCATAAACTATTTCTGTTGTAAACCCACTGTGGGCAAGCTCTTGACCACCTTTAAATCCAATTGAAAACAATAAATACAACGAAATAAATTTGCTTGATGAGGCTGGTATTTCAAGGTCGCTTTTTACCAACACTGCAAAAACACCTAAGACAAAAAATAGCAATGTTGGATTGGTAAGATTTGATATTAAAATATGAAAGTCCATTTTTATTTTTTTGATTGAATGAATATTAATTTAAGAAAATTACTTTGCCACAAGTGATGTCACAAAATGCACCAAAAATTTTTACTTTCCCTTCTTTTACTAACTCGTTTATAAAAATACTTTGTTTTAAAGCATCAGCTATTGTAAGATCTACATTTTTTTTAACTTGCTGTAATTGTAGCATCCATATTAGTTTTATCTTCAAATATTGTAAATTTAATATGTTCTTCAAGCTAAATTAAATTTTATCACATTGCTTTTATTTTTTTGATGATGAAAAAGTGGGTGAATAAAGCATAAACATTCATTTATATTTGCAATGTCTATTATAAATGCGATTCATGATTTTTACTATTAATTAACTATTAATATTAAAAAAGTAGCCCAAACAAAAAGTCATTACAATGTCATTGGGAGAGTTGCATTTAACCCAACCTGCATTATCTAATGAGCTAAAAAATTTTATTTGTATCGACAGGCAAATATTTAATGCCTTATTTTTTTAACAGACTTTTTAAAGCAACACAATAGCATTGAATTGCAATTAGATATTACCAAAGGTGTAACTATCATCTAACGAAGCAATAAAAAAGCCTATGTAATGGGTTTGTGCTTTTCTATTATGCCATTAACAGACATTAAAAACAAGTTACAAAATGGTAAATTACAAATTATACCTATAAAAGAGTTCCTATAAAATCGGTTTGAAAATTAGCTTGGAAGCAAGGAAAAAATCATTCGCCAATCGCACTTACTTTATTAAGCTATTTTTAAAAAAGAGAAGAAAAATATTGTTACAAACAAGTTCGATTGGTTTAAGGAATATTAGCATTTAAAGCAATTTTTGAACTGACTTTTTTTAAAACATCTTACAGTTATAAAAAACATACACTATAAACCGCCCCCCTATACTTTTGTTCAAT
>JAPLER010000206.1:3228-8200 GCA_026391115.1 Bacteroidota bacterium
CGCCCCCTATACTTTTGTTCAATAAATAATTATGGAAAAATCATATCAAAAACTATTAGAGGGAAATAAAATTTTTGCAGAAACTAAATTGCAAACAGATCCAAATTATTTTACCAAATTATCCAAAGGTCAAACGCCTGCATATCTATGGATTGGTTGTAGTGATAGCCGTGTGCCAGCCAACGAAATTACCAATACGGAAAGTGGAGAAGTTTTTGTGCATCGTAATATTGCAAATCTTGTAATACATACTGATACCAACCTTTTAAGTGTGCTTGAATATGCCATAAAATTTTTAGAAGTAAAGCACGTAATTGTTTGTGGACACTATGGTTGTGGTGGTGTAAAAGCTGCTATGACAAACAATTTCCACGGCTTTGTAGATAATTGGTTACGCAATATTAAAGATGTTTATTTTAAAAATAAAGTAGAACTTGAAGCTATTGAAGACGAAGAAAAACGAAGTGATAGATTAACAGAATTAAACGTTGTAGAACAAGTAAGAAACCTTGCAAAAACAACTATTGTACAAGAAGCTTGGAGCAAGCGAGAGTTGCATTTACACGGTTGGGTTTATGGTGTTCATAATGGTTTGGTAAAAGATTTAAGTGTAATTCATAATGGCAAAGAAGATATAGATTCTATTTATCATTTTAATATTGTATAAAAAACAAGAGAAATTTAAAAAGGCTTTTAACGAAATGTTAAAAGCCTTTTTAAATTTATAGAAATAGTTAATAGTTACTTATGTAGTTTACTAGATTTTTTACTATAGGCAAAATAAACAACTAATCCAATTGCCATCCAAACAAAAGCAGCAATAAGGGTTTGTCTATCCAATCCAATAATCATTGCTGTACAAATAATGGCTCCTAACGCACAAACAACCTGATATACTGGTGTTTTAAAAGGGCGTTCCATATTGGGTGATTTTTTGCGTAAAATCCAGATACCAATACTTACTAAAACAAATGCAAACAATGTTCCAAAACTTGTTAAATCTCCAGCGACATGACCTGGAACAAAGGCAGCAAAACCACCTACAAAAAGAAATAAGAGCCAGTTTGATTTATAAGGTGTTTTAAATTTGGGATGCAAGTCACTGAATATTTTTGGTATTAACCCATCATTACTCATACTATAAAACACACGACTTTGACCCATTAACATTACTAATATTACAGAACTAAAACCAGCTAAAATAGCTACAGTGACTGCTTTTGCAAGCCATCCATAACCCGTCATATAAGCAGAAATTGCATATGCAACTGACGCTTCTCTTCCTTTTTCTGGATCAACAAAATCTTTCCAATTGGCAACACCAGTTAAAACGTGACCAAATAAAATATACAATACGGTACAAACAGCCAATGAACCCAAAATTCCAATTGGCATATCACGTTTAGGATTTTTTGCCTCTTGTGCAGCAGTGCTTACAGCATCAAAACCAATGAATGCAAAAAACACAATAGCAGCTCCACCTAGTACTCCTCCCCAGCCATGTTTATTCCAGCCACTGTAATCTGCAATTACTTTTCCAGCTGCATCTTTAACTGCTGCAGTTCCTTCAGGAATTAAATATGGTGTATGATTTTCTGGTTTAATAAACTGCCAACCCACAGCAATAAATATTAGCACAATAGCTACTTTTATAAACACAATAATAGCATTTACAAAAGCTGATTCTTGCGAGCCTTTGATTAACAATAAAGTCACCAATAAAAGAATTATTAATGCAGGTGCATTGATGATACCACTGTGTAAAACACCTGCTGTATCTGTAAAACTTTCAAAGGGAGAGTGGCACCATTCATAGGGAATAGCTCCTCCCATTAGCCGATTTAAGTATTCACTCCAAGCAATAGAAACAGTTGCTGCACCTAACGCATATTCCATAATTAAAGCCCAACCAATAATCCAAGCAACAAGTTCACCCATTGTTACATAACTATAAGCGTAAGCACTACCTGAGATAGGAATCATTGCTGCAAATTCTGCATAACAAAGCCCTGCAAAAGCACAACCTACAGCTGCCAAAATAAAAGACAAAGTTACACCAGGTCCAGCTGCTTGACCTGCTGCTGCTGCTGTTCTTACAAACAATCCAGCTCCAATAATAGCTCCAATACCAAGTGCAATAAGGTTTCCTGCACCAAGCGTTCGTTTTAAACCTTTTTCACTATCGGCTGCTTGAGCCATTATCGACTCCAAAGATTTTTTTCTAAATAAACTCATATCAGTTTGTTTTGTTATAAAATTTTGAGTTGGAAAAATAGGGAATTATTTTATTGCACAAATAATTCTTTTAATATTGCTACCTAACTAATTGTAAAATGCAAACAACACATATACCTGCTAAGAAAAGTAAACTTACGTTTTATATTATTATTTCAATGCTTGTAGGGTTTGGTGTAGGGTTGCTTGTTTTTAACTTTTGTGATGCAACATTTAAAGTTGATTTTTCTAAAAACATTAAACTACTAGGCACTATTTTTATTCGTTTGGTACAAATGATTATCTCCCCACTTGTATTTAGTACATTGGTTGTGGGTATTGCTAAACTTGGAGATTTAAAAGCTGTTGGCCGTGTGGGTGGCAAAGCTATGTTATGGTTTATAACAGCATCATTAGCTAGTTTACTAATAGGTATGGTTTTAGTAAATTGGTTACAGCCAGGCTCTATGTTACAAGGAGCTACAGCAGATGAAGCTGGTCTTAAAGATTTGGCTGCTAAAACACAAGAATTTTCTTTGGCAAAATTTGTAGAACACATTATACCTAAAAGTGTTTTTGAAGCAATGGCTACAAACGAGATTCTGCAACTTGTTGTTTTCTCTATTTTTTTTGGTGTAGCAACTGCTGCTATTGGCGAACGTGCAAAACCTATTATTAAAGCACTAGATATTGTTAGCGAAATTGTTTTAAAAATTGTAGGCTATGTTATGAATTTTGCACCTATTGGTGTATTTGGAACCATTGCAGCAGTAGTTGCTAAAAGTGGTCCAAGTATCTTTAAATTTTATGGATATTATTATTTATACTTCTTAATTGGCATTGCAATACTTTGGGTGTTGCTATATGGTGTTGGATTATTGATACTTAAAAATAGAATGCCAGATTTATTAAAAAGAATCAGCAACCCTTTACTCATTGCATTTAGTACAACAAGTAGCGAAGCTGTTTTTCCAAAACTGACAACAGAGTTGGAGAATTTTGGTTGCAAGGATAAAATTGTTTCATTTATTCTTCCATTGGGATATAGTTTTAATTTAGATGGAAGTATGATGTATATGACTTTTGCCAGTTTAACTATTGCTCAAATATTTCATATTGATATGCCAATTGGTACACAGCTTACAATGTTGTTGGTGTTAATGCTTACCAGCAAAGGTGTTGCAGGCGTGCCACGTGCTTCACTTGTTGTAGTATTAGCTACTTGCAGTATGTTTAAAATACCAGAAGCAGGTGTTGCTTTAATATTGCCAATAGATCATTTTTGTGATATGTTTAGAACTGCAACTAATGTGCTTGGAAATGCTTTGGCAACAAGTGTTGTAAGCAAATGGGAAGGAGAATTAACTCAGCCTTTAGATACAGTTTAAAATGCTTCACTCAAATATTACAACACTACTCACCAACAATTGCAATTACTTTCAATTCAATACAAATAGGTGTTGGCAGACTTTTTACTTCAACTGTTGTTCTACAAGCTTGTACATCACTAAAGTACTCAGCATAAATTTTGTTGTAAGTAGTAAAGTCTTTTTTCATATTGGTTAAAAAAACTGTTACATCTACAATTTTATCCCAACTACTTCCACTTGCTTCAAGCACAGCTTTTACATTTGCCATTACTTGATGTGTTTCAGCTGCAATATCATACTTAACAATATTTCCATTTTCATCAAGTTCAAGACCTGGAATTTTATTGTCAATTGCACTACGAGAACCAATGCCAGAAAGGAATAGAAGATTACCAACACGTCTTGCATGTGGGTAAGCACCTAAAGGTTTTGCAGCATTTTCTGTTTTTATTATTTCACTCATAAATAAATTTTATTGACCACCACCTAAAAACATACCAAGGTTATATGTTAATCTGTGTTACTCATTTTCTCCATTATTTTTTACTATTAAAAATTGACACCCTTTATCATTTTTAATTGATGTTTCTATTTCAAATATTTCTTTGTCTTTAGAATAAAATTTAATGGTGTTTGTTGCCTGACAATTTGAATATTCAGATTCGGAGTTCAGAACAACTTTAAAAAAATCTCTATGTCGTTTGTCCAGTAGAATTATAGTTGGTTTAAATGAGCTATCGGTTACATTGTAAAATATCTTAATAGTATCAGCATAATCAATAAATGCATAGTGATTATTTCTAAATTTTGCACAAGAAAAAAATATTTTACCAACTACAATAAACAAAATTAAATTTCTATACATACGTTTTTAACTTCTGTAAAAAATCTTAATGCTTCCCAACCACCTTCTCTTCCTACACCACTATTTTTCGTGCCTCCAAAAGGTGTTCTTAAATCACGAAGTAGCCAACAATTAATCCATACTATTCCACTTTCAACTTTTGCTGCTACACGGTTTGCTTTTGATACATCTTGTGTCCAAATGGTTGCAGCTAAACCATAATTACTTGTGTTGGCAAGTTCTAAAGCTTCATCTTCTGTTTTAAATGATTGCAATGTAACAACTGGTCCAAAAATTTCTTCCATATTGGTTTTGCAATTTGCTCCCAAACCTTCAATAATAGTAGGCTCTATAAAATATCCATCAGCACATCTACCTTCTAATTTCACAGCATTGCCACCACATAAAATAGTTCCACCTTCTTGTTCAGCCAATTCAATACAACTCATTACTTTATCAAAATGAAGTTTACTAACCACTGCTCCTTGTTTAGATGTTGATTCAAGAGGGTCGCCAACAATTAGTTTCTTAGTTCGTTCAATAA
>JAPLER010000258.1 GCA_026391115.1 Bacteroidota bacterium
ATTTAAATTTCCATAAATATTAACTGTTAATGCAGTTACACTACTTGCAGTTCCAGATCTATGTGCACATATTTGATTGGTATTTACAGATGAGTTTACATTGAAATTACCCATAATATTTATCGTATTACTAGGTCCAGCTCCTGCAGCTGCATTACTCAAGCCTGTTTCAGTCGATGTAGTACCTCCATTCAAGAAGTTAAAATCTCCATTAATAGTAGTGTTATACATTCCCATGTTTAAACTACTACTACCTGTACAATTGTAAGTAAGGGTATAAAAAGTTTGACTAAAACCTGTTGGCATAGTAGTAGTTACTGCGTTAACCAAGCAGAGTGCACCAGTATTCCAAGTAGCAGTAGGTATTGTACCTCCATTAATATTATGCTCATAAGTACCAGTTATACTTGCAGTAGCACCACTACTCAAAGTCACTGTACCACTATTTTTTAAATAACCAGTACCTGCTATAGTTAAGTCTGTACTGTTACCATCATTTATGGTTAATGTTTGTCCACTTGCAACAGTTATTTGTCCACCACTATTTATATTCAATTCATCCGCACTCACCGATGCTGCTACAGTTACTATATGTCCATTTCTAATATCAATTGTACCATCAGTACTTGTAGGTGTGCTTGTCGCAGCTACCCAGCTTGTACCATCAAATGATTCCCAAGTTGATGTAGAACCCCAGTTACCTGTTGCAATCGAACGATAATTTGTTGTTAATGTTGTTTGATTACCAGTAGCAGGTGTAGTTAAAAAGTAATTAACTGTACCACCACTACCATTAAAGTCATATACAGCTACGTGATAAGTAATACCCGATGTTAAACCTGTTATGCTTACACTATTTCCTGTACCATTATATACTACATAGTTACCTGTACCTATTTGTGTTCCACTACCAAAAACTGTGTTAGCAGTATAGCTTGTTGCATCAACAGGATTACTGTTTACTGCACTACCCGCTTTTACCAATACTATTCTATTACTACCATCACCAGCTGTAAAGTTAATAGTCATTGAAGTAAGCCCTACACTTGTAAAGTTTACAACTGTAGCCTGAACTGTAGGTTCAGCACTTATAGTGGTAAAGTTTAACTCATTGCCATAACTTGTACCTGTACTATTTGTAGCAAATGCCCTGTAATAGTATGTTGTTAAAGCAGATAAACCTGTTAATGATGTTGAGTAAGAACCAGTAGTACCTGTAGAGGTAAACTTAGTATTAGCTATAGTTGGGCTTGGGCTTGTACTCACCACAACACCTCTTTCTGTAATAGCATCTCCACCATCACTTGTTACATTTCCACCACTACTTGCACTATTACCACTAATAGCACTTGCTGTAGTTGTAGTAACTGTAGGTGTATTTAATGTAGTAAACGAAACATTACTACCATAAGCAGTACCTACTCCATTAGTTACATAAGCTCTTATATAATATGTTGTTCCTAAAGATAAACTTGTTAAACCACTGCTAAATGAGCCAGTAGTTGTAGCACCATCTATTACTTTAGTATCAGCAATAGTTGGGCTAGATGTTAAACCATATACAATACCTCTTTCGGTAATAGTGCTTCCACCATCGGCAGTTACATTACCACCACTACTTGCTGTAGTACCAGTTATGCTAGAAGCTGAAGTAGTTGTAACAGTACCTAGTGTAATAATAGTTTGTGTGCCTTGTGCAGATGTGCTGCCACTTGCTGAAACAGAACCACTAAATGTTAAATCACTTGTTGCCAGAGCATCAGCAGTTATGCTATGTCCTGCAACAGGGCTGCTAGATATATCTGTTGTTACCCAAAAATAACCAGTGCTACCACTTGTTATAGTTTGTGTTAATCCAGTAAAATTAATTGGTGTAGTTGCTAAGCCAGTTGTAACAGTTTTAATAGCACTTGCACTACCAAAACTATTTGTAGCACTATAGTATAATTTATAGTTAGCTATATCGCCACTTACCAAACCACTATTTGTAAAGTTAAATGCCAATGCATTTAAGGTTGCATTAGCTACTGTAACATCTACAGAAAAACTGCTTAATATATTGTTAGTACTACTTGTTGCAATATTAGCTGCCGATACTGAGCCATTGTCTGCCAATACTACAGTAGGTGTGCTAGTTGTAGTAATACCAGTGCTGCTTGTAGCATAATTACTATTACCACCTGCATTTACCACTTTTACTCTATAATAATATGCAGTTCCAGAACTTAAACCAGTAATATTTTGTGTTAATGTACCACTAGCAATTCCTATATAACTTGCATTAATACTACCAAAAGCAATATCATCATCTGCTTCTACAGTGTAAGTATATGTTGCACTACCTTGACTTGCAGGTGCTGTCCAATATGCAGTAAAGCTATTGGTTGCTGCACTTGTTTGTGCAGATGTTTCATTACCACCACTAATTGATGGATCTAATGAAACTGTTGTAAACGTAGCATTACTGCCATTTGTAGTGCCTTCACTATTTGTAGCTTTAGCCCTGTAATTATACAATGTATTAGCAGTTAAGCTGCTTAATGATGCACTTATGGCAACACTTTGACCCGATGTTGTTGATGGCGTAGCAGATACATTGGTACCATAACCTGTGGTTAACCCATAATCAAAACTATTAGTCGCAGTAGCTCCATTGGCACTTACAGTACCATTTAAAGATACTGTTGTTGTAGTGCTACCACTACCTGCTCCTGTGGTTACTGTTGGCACCAAGGCTAATAATCTGTTGTTTGGATTATTAGTAGCAGTTGCTGTATAATATTTAATTAAAGCACCAGTACCATTATATTCATAAGCTTGTACATAGTATGTACTACCCAATGTTAAACCAGTTACATTTACACTAGTACCAGTACCATTTAATACACAATAATAACCACTGCTACCCAATTGTGTACCACTACCAAAAGTAGTGCTTGCTGTATAAGCAGTTCCGTCAGTAGGGTCTGTTATAGTACCACTACCATTTTTTACAAATACAGCTACATTACTACCATTACCTCTTGTTAAACCTATCGTCATTGAGGTTGCAGTTAAACTACTGAATGTAATATTTGTAGCTTGTGTAGTAGGTGCTAGTATAGGAAAATTACCTGTTGCAAAAGCTACTCCACTTGTTATGTTGGCTGGTGCAAAATTTCCTGTTGCAGATGAGGTGTAAGGGTTGCTGCCACTTATTGTTGTACCTATAGTTGTCCAACTTGTACCACTACCATTGTAGTAACCAATAGAAGCATTTGAACCACGAACAAAACCAGCACCTTCATCACCACTAGCCCATTGAGTAGTAACTGTTAAATTGCTACCACCACTTGTGCCTTCAGTTACTGTCCAAGTATCATTTACATAAGCATTGGTTGGAGAAGGAACATTGGCTGGTGTACCACTGGCAACTACTACTTTATAGGTATCGCTTGTACCACCTGCATTATTTAATATTAAAGGATTATATAACGATGTTGATGGACCTACTGGGTAAGTGACATTGCTGCTTGCTACAGTTTGTCTTAAACCGCCACTACCATTTGTTACTATATAGCCAGTACTGCTACCACTTG
>JAPLER010000416.1 GCA_026391115.1 Bacteroidota bacterium
ATTTGATAATGAACGCAAAATAGTGGTATTTGCCATACAATCAACCTGCCTTTTTAGATGATTTATAAAGGGTAATATTTCAGCAGTTTTAATGTGATTGGTTTTGTTGTGCGGTAGTGGTTTTTTAGATAAACCAATGAGTTATTAAAGGCTTGCCAGCAGGCGTTGCTTACTTGTTTAGTGCAGCCTACAAAGGCAGCGATGATGATGATTTGGTGTGGACACCTGCCATTACCAAATATGTAAGCAATTAAAAAAAGGCGGTTTAGTAATAGCAATAAAGCTCTTGACATTAAAGCTATGTTAAGGGCTTTTTTATTTTTATGCTAGTTGCTTATATTGTTGTAGAACTCATAATGTAAACAAAAGTTAACACATAATATTGGGTAGCTATATTACTTTAATAGACATTTCCATTTATTTTTACTGCATCAACTCTTTTTGGCTTATGCTTAGGTCAAGTTTTCTTTTTCTTTTTGTGTTATGCTGTTTCAATTTTTCTTTTAGCCAAAATTGTAATTGTGCTGCCTTGCAGCAAATGAAGCAACAAAATATTAGTGATAGTGTTATAGCAGCTACATTAAAGTCATCAACACAACCCAAGTGTGTTGCAGAAGCCTATGATATATTGGGTTTGATTAAAGAAGATAAAAACGATTTTGACTCGGCAATGTACTTTTTTAAACAGGCCGAAACATTACTTAAACAAACAGGCTGTGGCGATAGTGTATTGATTAAAATATATGGCGACATTGCAATGTTGTTTTATAAAAAAGGAGACTTTGCCAATGCACAAGTATATAGTTTACAACTACTGCATATTGCAGAAAGGATAGGAGATGTATATCAAACTGCTATTGCCAACACAATGGTGTCTCAGTTGTTTAATGAAATAAACCAAACAGAAAAAGCATTGGTATATGCTAGAAATTTAATGAAATAAACCAAACAGAAAAAGCATTGGTATATGCTAGAAATGCAGGTAAGTTATTGCCTGCAGTAAAAAATATTGATGAGAAAAAGTTTTTGTTATACACACTGTCTAAAAGATACTTATGGTATTACGAAAAAACCAGAAACACAGGAAGCTTAGATACCTCTAAATTATATGGTTTTGATTTATTAAAACTGGCACAGCAAACCAATGATACTAAGACTTTGGCAAGGGCTTATAATAATTTACAAGAGGTAGAATATGAGAGTGGCAGTTACGCCAAAGCCTTATTGTTATTGGATAGTGCTGTAAAATACACAGCACCAGATAACAACTACGATTTAAGAATTATTTATTTTGACAAAGCAGAAGTATTGTTGAATTTAAAACAATATGACGCTGCCATTGTTTGTGCCAATAAAACTTTGGAGCTGGATGATTCGGTTGGTAATAAAGCAGATAAATCTGATACCTATTTTTTGTTGAGCCAGATATTGCAAGCCAAGGGAGATTATAAAAAAGCTTTTGAATACAACGAACTTGCAAGAAAAATTACAGATAGTATTTTTAGTGTGCAACGTACTGCTAATGTAGCTGAACTGGAAAAGAAATATAGCCAACAAAAAAATGAAACCACTATTCAAGAATTGGAAAAGAAGAAACAGTTGTATTTGTTACTATCTATATCGGGTTTACTAAGTTTAATTGTTATTGCGTTATTCTTCAGGCAACAATCTTTAAAAAACAAAAAAAATGTATTGGAAACAGAGCAAAGATTGAACAGGGCAAGAATGAATCCTCATTTCTTTTTTAACTCGCTGATGGCGTTACAAAAATTTGCATTAAAAGAAAAAAATAATATGGTGCTGGCTAGTAATTTATCTAAGTACAGCAAGTTAATGAGAGCCACACTGGAAAGTACCTATAAAGAATACACCACTATTGAAGACGAAGTGGAATTTTTGGAAGAATACTTTCAGGTGCAGCAAGTGCGTTTTGAAAAACCATTTGCTTATGAAATTAAAGTTGCTGAAGATATAGAAGTTGATGAATTACAAATACCATCTATGATTATTCAACCCTTTGTTGAAAATACTTTGGAACACGGTTTTGTGAATGTGCAAGACGCTGGTAAGATTGTAATTCATTTTTACAAAACAAATAATAGTCTTAATATTGAAATTATTGATAATGGTGCAGGTATTTATGGCAATAAAAATAACAATGAACATATTAGCCGTGCCACTCAAATTATAAAAGATAGAATTTATTTGCTTAATTTGAAACATCAATCAAATGCCAGTTTTAGTGTAAATAATAATGATAAGGGAGTAGGAGTTATTGTAAAAATTAACCTACCATTGCTGTATAAAGGCACTTCTTAATCAATGAAAATATTAATAATAGATAATGAAGCTGGGTTAAGAGCCATACTAAAAAATATGGTGCTATTATTAAATGCAAACTATACTGTTGCAGAAGCTAGTGGTGTAGCTGATGGTGTAGAAAAGATAAACACTTTTAAACCAGACGTAGTGCTGCTAGATGTAGAGATGGATGATGGAACTGGGTTTGATTTATTGCAACAATTACAGCAGCATCGTTTTCAATTGATATTTACCACAGCACACAACCAATATGCAGTGCAGGCATTTAGATGCAGTGCTATAGATTATTTATTAAAGCCAATTGACCCCATAGAATTGCATCAGAGTTTGCAAAAAGCACAAGAACAAATTGGCATTGATATTATGAAACAACAGTTGCAGGTTTTGCTGCAACAGGTTGCCAAAACTAGTAATGAAGATGCACAGATAGTATTGAAGGACAGCAATAAAACTTATTTTGTAAACATCAATGATATTTTGTATTGCAAGGCAGATGGAGCTTACACCATTTTTCATTTAATGAATAAAACCACCATATATCAATCGCACAACCTTAGGTATTACGAGGAAATGCTAGAGGGTAATATTTTCATTAGAGTACACCACTCTTACTTAGTAAATAAACATAAAATTACACAATTAAATAAAAAAGATGATGCCTACTTTGTGACGTTGCAAAATGGCGAAAACCTACCCGTGTCTCAGCGTAAAAAAGAATTGGTTCAACAGGCTTTATTACACAATTAAACTGTTCTTTCCTCACACAGGCATTTAAGCCATTACTATACATATTTCGAATTTGAAAA
>JAPLER010000284.1 GCA_026391115.1 Bacteroidota bacterium
GTAGTTTTTATTTGTACAAAGAGCTGGCAATTCATCCTCATTGGGTGTAAGCATATACACGCCTTTTAAATCCATATTGCAAAACTTAGCAGCAGGAGGCACACTAACAGGTTCAATTACAAGAGGAATTTTATTGGTATCACAAAATACTGCCAACCACTCTACAGATGTTACACTAATATTAGCATCAACAACAATTACAGCAGCAGTGCTTAATAGAGACTCGTGTGTTTGTAGATGTTGAGGTGTAATTAAGTCAAGTTCAGCATTGGTTATTAATGCAGTAAACAAGCTTTTGTCGTAGTTTAAAATGCCAGTGTATTTACCTGTTAAAGAATGTGTGGTTATAGCTGCATCTAATTTAATATTGCTGTAATCGCAAATGGTTTTTAGCCAATCACCCTCGCCATCATTACCAAAAACACTTATTAATTGTACTGGCAAGCCCAATAATGCCAATTGATGTGCAACATTTCTACTTACGCCTCCTGCACTTCTATGCACAGTGGCATCGTTGGTGGTGGCTAGTAACATAGGGGCTGTAGCACTGTATAACTCATCTACCAAAGCAGCACCAATACATATAATTTGTTTTTGCATAATGCCTGCAAAGCTAAGGTTACAGCCTTTAAATAAAAAAAGCTATAGAATACTAACAAGTGTTTACAAGCTTCTTATTAAATCTTTTTTATAAATTTATTAAGCAATAACCATTCTTGTAAGCGAAGTATCCAACTATCATTATTAGGCAGTTTTAATCCAAAACCATGCCCACCAGTTTGATAAATATGTATTTCGGCAGCAACATTATTTTTTCTTAAAGCAATATAATATCCAATACTATTATCTGGAGAAACAACTTTATCATCGGCAGCCAAAACAATAAATGCAGGAGGTGTTGCTGCATTTATGTGCTGCTCGCAAGAGAAAAAGTCAACATCTGTTTGTGGTGCATTGTTACCTATTAGTCTGGTTTTACTACCTGCGTGTGTGGTGCTGTCTTTCATTGAAATGACAGGATATATTAACACACTAAAACCAGGTTTTAAAAAACTATCCTTTGCAAAAGGCATAGCCTCAAACTGGTATTGAGTACTTAATGTGGCTGCAAGGTGCCCACCTGCCGAAAAACCAACAACACCAATATTATTAGCATTAATACCATACTCTTTACAATGTGTTTTAAGCAAATACATAGCTTGTTGCACATCTTGCAAGGGCACTATCTTTTTGTTGGTTACACAAGTATCATTGGGCAACCTGTACTTTAACACAAAAGCTGCAATACCCATATTGTTAAAGGCTTTTGCCACATCATAACCTTCGTGTTCAATAGCCAATCTTTGATAGCCACCACCTGGGCATATAATAACAGCAGTATGCAAACTATCTGGATTTGTTGGGTAATATGCTATTAATTCGGGATGGGTAACGTGTGTAATTCTGCCATTAGCCAATCGCTCCTCGGTAAAAGGGCAATTAATAGCATTTGGAATATTACCTTGGTACAATGGTATATGTTGCTGTGCCTTGCTGGCTAGTGTTAGCAGCAGTAAAAAAAGTGTGTATTTCACTTATAAGTATAATTTTTAAAGTAATAAATGTATTAAGAATGAATGAAAATAAAACATAATACTTAACATAAATAAGTTTTTTGAAACATATTTATTCAAATGGATTATTGTGCAGCAATTTTTGGTATTTTAATAATTTAATAAGGTAGTTAATAAAAAAATGTTAGGCTGCAAGCCTAACAGAGCTGGACTAGTTTATTTTTATGCGGCTTTATTGCACATTCGATAAGTTCTATTTCTTCTGTGCTTAATTTGAAATACGAATAAATATTTTCGTTAGTAGGTTCTATGTTATCGGGTAAGTATGGTAAATTTTTCATAACCATTGGAACATTAAAATTGCTCCACCTTGTTATGTTTGCAATAAACCTAAATAATTTTGAAGCCAATACAAGTTTAGTTCTGGTTGCTGTTATTATGTCTTCAAAAATAATATAACCAAATCCCTGAGTATTTCCGCAAGTGTCTATAATTAGGCTTTCGTAATATGTTGTAAGAGGTATGAATAATTTTATTTTATTATGATTTTTATGAGCCCGACTGCTCCATACTGTCTGTGTTGGAGTATGTAACACCTTGTATTTATAAATTCTATCTTTCTTTACAGAAAGTAGGTCCTTCTTTGTGAATTTATGTAAATCACTATCATATTGGATTTGATATTTTAAATTATTTGCAAAAACGGTTTTTTCTAAAATTTGAAATGCTTCTTTCGTAGGTATTTGAGGTATAAATTTAATGCTATTATTTAAGTAGTATTCACTAATTCCACCGCTATTTTTTATAAAAGAACCACCTTTAAAAGAATATTGAAACGTGGTACTTTTATATCGTTTACTTTTTTCAATTAAATAATAACTAAATTGACTACCCACTCCTTTGAAATGACGTGAACATTCACCAATATTTACATAATGTAATTGATACTTTAAAAATATATTACTAAGTAATTTACTTGAAGGACTCATCCATGCGGGGGGGGTAACAAAAAGTAAATAACCTCCAGAATTAAGCATATCAAATCCCTTTTCTAAAAAGGTAGACCATAAATTGTGATTTTTTGCTTTTCGTTGAACATCAGTATACATATCTTGGTAAGGAGGGTTACCTAAAATAACATCGAAATTCATTACATTGAAATCAAAAATATTTAGACCACAAAAATCATTATTTAGTAGATTTAACTTGTAATTATTTTCAGGATTAAATATTTCATTAATAATTTGAGAACTTTTTTCTTGTAATTCTACAAAAAAAAGCATATTCTCTAATATGTGTTTTTTTCGTTCGTTTTCATCTTTAATAATAGTTTTCAAACCTATCATCAATCTACTATATACTGCAGCGTGAAAGTTACCAACTCCAGCTGCTGGGTCAAGCCATTTGTTTTTTTCCTTTTTCCATATATCTTTTGGAAGCTTATCAAGCATTTCAGTGATTAACTCATTAGGAGTAAAAACCTCTCCAAATGTAGTTTTGGAATCACTATTGGTAATACTATTAGCATCTAACTTTTTAAAATCAATCTTCATACTCAGTAAAATGCTTTTTTATTATTCTTTTTATTTGACTTTCTTTATAATGTGGGTATACTTTTTGAATAAAATTATACTTTTCTTCAGGTTCCAAACTTATAACATTTTTTCTGAGTTTAAATACTGAGTCTTTTAAATATTCCCATATAACTTCAAGCCCTTGGTGCTTATGTTTTTCAAAAACGTCTCTATGCCATTTTGAAAGAAATGAAACATCATTTTTCAAAATTTCAAAAGCCTCCTCAGTTAATTTATCCTTTTTTTTAATATTTTCCTTACCGCCTAATGCCCTTAGATTTCTCTCATCATGTATACCTCCAGCTGCAAGAGGAATTATATGATCAGCATGAATATTTTTATCTTGATTTCCTAACCTTTTCATTGCTCTATTTGCTTCAGTATATTCACCACATGCTAAATATTTTTCGCCTCTCAAAGTAGAACTTCTTTGCCCTTTTGCTCGTGTATTATGAACATTAATTCTATACGGAGTTAATTCCTCATTAAATGTATAGAGCTCTCTCTTTTTAGATACATTAAAAACAAAATCTTCTACAGGGTATAATTTCTGGTCTTTAGAATCTAAAACTAAATGTCCTTCCGTCCATCTAGCTTGAGTTATTTCCATTTTGTTTAAAATCTCACCTGTAAATTTATTTTGTAGTATTTTGTTGAAATCAATTTTCTCTTCATGATTCAATTTAACATCATAAAAACCTGTTGCATTTGTCTTTAGTTCATCGTCTAATTTAGTAAGTAAGAATAATTTAAATTCATTTTCAGATAAATTATTAATGTTTTTTAACATTAATGTTCGTTTAATAATCGTTTTAATATTATTAATCAGTACGTCATATTTTTTATCAAAACTATTAAGTATTTCAAATGCCTTTATTTCATCAACTGCTGCAGTTGAAAACAATAAGGACTCAACACATAAATTTATCAGAACTGCCGACCTTAAATTTAAAGTTAAAAGTGTAATCGCTTCAACTTACGATATTGAGGCCATAACAAGCAGGCTGGGTGGTTTTGTTACTTATACCAATCTGCAAAGTACTGTTGATAATGTAAGTAACACAGCTATCAATGCTGATTCTACGCTTGAAACAACTTATTATACTGTTTCAAACTCAATTACATTAAGGGTTCCAAATACTAAACTTGATACAACCTTAAAGGAAATATCAAAAAATATTGACTATTTGGATTACAGGATTATTAAAGCAGATGATGTTGCATTGCAATTGCTTTCAAACAATCTTACACAAAAACGTTCAGCTAAATACGAACAGCGATTAGCGAATGCCATCGACAACAGAGGAAAAAAACTTAAAGAAACTACGGTTGCAGAAGATGTTTTGCTAAATAAACAAGAGCAGGCTGATAATGCCAAAGTTTCAAACCTTTCTTTGAATGACCAGCTCAACTTCAGTACCATCACTTTAGCTATTTACCAAAGA
>JAPLER010000075.1:0-7184 GCA_026391115.1 Bacteroidota bacterium
GCTAATACCCCAAGTTCCTACACAAAATAAAACTAGAGTTACAAAAGTTACTACCCTGCGATTTACAATGGCTCCAACAAACTTTTTGTATTTATCATTTAACTTATTAAACCAATTATTAAAGCCAGTTAAAAATCTATTTAGTATTGTTTTTCGTTTAGGTTTTCCGTGGGTGTTTTTCAACATCATTGCACACAATGCAGGTGTAAAAGTTAGTGCTACAATACCAGAAAGAATAATAGCTGTAGCCATTGTAACAGAGAATTGTCTGTAAAAAATACCTACAGGTCCACTCATAAACGAAACAGGAATAAACACTGCTGCCATTACCAATGTTATAGCTATAATAGCTCCACCAATTTCCTTTAATGCCATTTTAGTGGCTTCTAAAGGACTGCAATGAAACTCTTCCATTTTTGCGTGAACAGCTTCTACCACCACAATAGCATCATCTACAACAATACCAATAGCTAACACCAATGCAAATAATGTAATTAGATTTAATGTAATGCCAAACAATTGCATAAAAAAGAAAGTACCAATTAACGATACAGGCACTGCAATTGCTGGAATCAAAGTAGAACGCCAATCTGCTAAGAACAAGAATACAACTAGTGAAACCAATAAAAATGCTTCAACTAAAGTATGGATTACTTTTTCAATAGAAGCATCTAAGAATGTAGAAACATCATAACCAATTTGGTAATCCATTCCTTTAGGGAAAGATGTTTTTTTAATGTCTTCTAATTTCAATTTTATATTTTTTATTACCTCACTTGCGTTGCTTCCATAAGATTGTTTAATTACAATCGCTGCCGATGGTTTGCCATTAAGTTTAGAATATAAATCGTAGTAAGCATTACCAAATTCAACATCTGCAACATCTTTAAGGCGTAGCATTTGCCCACCCACATCACTTTTTATTATAATGTTTTCATAGTCTTCTTTTTTGGTAAATCTTCCACCATATTTTAATACATATTCAAAGGCTTGAGATTGTTTACCACTTGCTTCGCCCAATCTTCCTGGCGAAGCTTCTAAGCTTTGTTCTCCTAATGCTTTCATCACTTCATCTGGAGAAATTTTATAAGAAAACATTCTATCTGGTTTTAACCAAACACGCATAGAATATTCTCTATCGCCCAAAACATCTGCCATTCCCACTCCATCTACTTTCTTAATTTCAGAAAGCATATTAATATCGGCAAAATTGTATAAGAAATTTACGTCTAATGAAGGGTCGTTGCTGTACAGGTTAATGTACATTAACATATTAGATTCTTCACGTGTAATCTTAACCCCTTCACGCACCACAATAGGTGGCAATTTATTTACAACTGCTGCAACCCTGTTCTGCACTTGCACACTTGCAATGTTGGGATCTGTTCCTAATTCAAAAATTACTTGAATACTTGCAGTACCATCATTACCAGCATCAGAGGCAATATATTTCATTCCAGGAATACCATTTAATGCACGCTCTAATGGTATTACAACACTCTTAATCATCAACTCTCCATTAGCACCAGGGTACTCTGCATTAATATTTACTTTTGGAGGAGATATTGATGGAAACTGAGTTACAGGCAACTTTAATAATGCCAATAAACCTAAGAAAACTATAATGAGCGAAACGACTATTGATAGAACTGGTCGTTGTATAAATTTACTAAACATTGGTTATATTTTTATGATTGTTCGTCATTGCGAGGCACGAAGCAATCTTTATTATTTTATTTAGACTGCTTCGTTCCTCGCAGTGACTAAAAGATTTACTTAATTAATTGTAGATTACTAATTACTGTTTTAGGTTCAACAAACTCTGCTTCAATTTTTTCATCATCTTTAGCACTTTGTAAACCATCAAGCAATATTTTATCAGTTGCTTCTATGCCTTTATCAATAATGTATAAATTAGATAATTTTTGTTTGATAGTTATGCTTCTAGATTTAAGTTTATTATCCTTATCTACAACATATACATAAATTTTATCCTGCAATTCATAAGTACATTTTTGAGGAATAATTAAAGCATTTTTTAGTGGTAATGTCATACGAACTTTACCAGTTTCACCGTGCTTTAATAATAAATCTGGATTAGGAAATTTTGCCCTGAAAGCAATGTTGCCTGTTTCGTTGTCAAACTCGCCTTCAATAGTTTCTATTTCGCCTTTATACTTATGCATATCGCCATTGGCAAGTATTAAACTTACTTTTTGGTGTTCATCGTTTTTATGATTTTTAAAATCTAAATACTCAGTTTCAGATAAATTAAAATAAGCAAAAACATCTTTGTTATTTGATAAAGTAGTCAATAAACCACCCTCATCTATCAAACTACCTTTTTTGAATTTTATTCTATCAAGAATACCATCATAAGGTGCTTTTATTTTTGTGAAAGACAAGTCTAGTTCTGCCTTTGATAATTCTGCTTTTTGTTGTTCCAATTTAGCTTGTGCAACTGCTAGTTCGGCTTTTGAAACAATATTTTTATCTACAAGGTTTTTAGTATTTGCCAATTCTATTTCAGCAGTTTTTAGTTCTGCTTTTTGTTTCAACATTTCAGCCTCATACATTTTGGGCATAATATTAAATAGCACCTGGCCAGCACTTACATATCTTCCTTCATCTACATTTATACTTTCTAAATAGCCTTTTACTTGTGCTCTAATTTCGATATTTTGTATAGACTGTATTTGAGCTATGTAATCTTTTGTAACTATTGTATCCATTACAATTGGGCTAGTTACAGTGTATTTTCCTGAAACTTCTTTTTCTTCTTCTTTGTGTTGTTTACACGCAACTAAACTGGCTAATGTAATAAGACAAATAATAGAGATTTTTTTATACATATAAATCGATTTTAAGTTAAACGGCTCTGCCATTTTTTAGGTTAATTTTGAAGCACAAGTAGAAGTAATGCTTCAAAAAGGTTTACACTTTTGTAAACTTTATTTAGTAATAAATTAAAATTTAATCTAAAAGATTAAGTAAGTGCTACTAGCACTTTGGAGGAGGTGGTACAATATCAAAAATTATACTAGAGAATGAAGTTATGTTACAAATAACAAAATCTTGTTTTGGAGTAAAAGCATGATAATAACCCAAAAAATTTGTTGTGTTACAATTAAACAATTTTATGTGAGATACTTTAATATGAAAATTGTTATGATTTTTATGATGTTGATGATTGATTTTTTTTTGATTTTCAGAAAAACAATCTGCTTTATTTAGAACTACCTCTGCAATATATTCTGTTACAGAATTAATTATATTTTGTGTATCAACATTAGAACTACTACAGTTAATATCTTGAGCAAACAAGCCAATATTCAATACTTGTAATGCTACAAGAAGCAAAATGATTTTTTTAATATATTGACTGTATTCTTGCATTTAGTGAATGCAAACTTAAGCATTGAAAAAATAGTAAAGAAAGCATTAACGATTTTTTAATACAACTTAAACGGAATTAAAAAACTTCGCCAATATTTACAAATAAACCCTTGCTGCCATTTTCACCAAATCCATAATCCAAGCATATATTAGAGTTAGAGTATTTATTCAATTTTATTCGTAAGCCCAAACCATAGGCTGCTTTTATCTTTCGATAATCTCTTGCCAAATCGCCACTAAATTTTTCTAGATTACAAAATACGACACCATTTAACAAATCGTTTTTTGTTAAATGAACTCTATATTCTGTTTCAAAATAGTACATATTTTTTCCTCTAAATCTGCTTTGTATGTAACCACGTCCTGTGTTATAACTATCATCCCAACCTGTACTTGGCAACATTAAATATTGTGGCGATGTAGCTCCAAGAGTAATTACATTATAATCCCAAAATGCTAAAACGTTTTTTGATTTTTTGGGAAAGGGTAAATAAAACCGAACATCGGTTTGCAAGTTATTCCAGTTTATATCACTACCTAAAAAAGTAAAATTGGGTCTAAATACAACATTTGCATATAAGCCTTGCTTGGCATTGATTTGATTTAAACGAGAATCGTAGGTAGCTTTAAATGCAATACCAACAGCTCTTTCAGCAGATTCAAGCCTACGCGATAGTCTTATTGCAATAACATCTTTCAAAGAATCAAGTGCTTCAATATTCCAAAATTGATCGTAATAAATACCAACACCCAGTGCAAAATTATTGGCAATTTCTTTTTGAATACTTTGATGAAACTTAAGTCCGGTGTAGTTTATACTAAACGCTTGATTAGGGTCTGTTTGTCTACCCAATCCATAAACATCTGATGGGTATTTTATAAATCTAAAATCAGTAACATAATTTAATTTATTGCCCTTGCTCCAAATATTTGCTGCAAAGGGAAATATGGTTTGACTAAATTGTGACTGTGTAATACTTGTGTAAATACTTGATAACTTTTGATTTGAAAAGTTACTTGTTTTGAATGCTATACTGCTACTAACGTTGACAGCCCAACCAGTTTGCAAACTATACCCAATAGCTGGTAAAACTCCAATATGATATTTTTTATTCTCTTTTTTTGTTGCTGTGGCTTTTTCTTTTTTACCCCAAATAGAATTCCAAACATCGCCAATATCTTTAGTTCTAATAGATTCGGCAGATGGATGTAATGTGTCGTGTATATTTTCTTGGGCATTTACTGAGCAAATAATAAAACATAAAACAAAAGCAGTGATAATTTTTTTTAACATAAGCACACAGACATATTTCTTTAAGTTAAGATTAATATTCAGTTATTAATGATTGATTAAAATGTATAAAGTTTGTTATGCTATATATTTTACTTCTTAAAACAGAAACACAAATTTTAACTCATAAAAAAAGACTGTCAAATGACAGTCTTTTTTATTATTTGTATAAGTTACAAAAACTATTTTGCTGCAGCAAAACGTTCAGTAACTTTTGTCCAATTAATTACATTCCCCTTTTACTTCTGCAACATCCATCAAAGGATTATCTTGGTTTGGTGTAGATGATATTTCTAATTTACCTTCTTTTACAATTAACCAAACCCAGCCACTTCCAAAACGAGTTGTTCCACCAGTAGCAAATTTCGTTTTAAATTCTTCAAAACTTCCAAAAGCAGCATCAATTGCAGCAGCTAAATCACCTGTTGGAGTGCCGCCAGCATTTGCAGCTAGACTTTCCCAAAAGAAGGTATGGTTCCAATGACCACCACCATTGTTACGAACAGCAGGCGAAATTGAACCAGCAATAGCTACTAATTCTTCTAATGATTTTCCTTCATTTGCATTGCCAGCAAGGGCTTTATTTAAATTATCTACATAAGCTTGATGATGCTTTCCGTGATGGATTTGCATTGTTAATTCATCTATAAAAGGCTCTAATGCATTGTGTGCATAAGGCAAAGGGGAAAGTGTGAAACTCATAATTTTATGTTTTTAATATTATTAATGTACTTTATGATAGATATTGCCTTTTGACAAGTAACTTGTATCAAAATATTCTACCTTGATTACTTTATTTAAACTGTCAAAAAGAAAATATTTTTTTTCAGCTGTAAATATCATTCTACCATCATTATTATATACTTTTTTTACAATAGTGGTTGATGATTTAGCTAAATCTGCCTCTTCATCTTTGGTTTTGAATTTGTATTTATATAAATATATCTTTTGATTTACTTCAATTGTGTAAACGCTATCTGGCAAACCAAATTCATTCACGACCTCATAGTCACTTCTGCCAATCCATTTGTTATTTAATTGCTTTGAAGTTGAACAAGCAATAGAAGTAATTAATAGAAAGAAAAATATATACTTCATAATAATTACAATTTTCTACACCGCAAAACTTTCTCCACAACCACAACTTCTACTTGCATTTGGATTACTAAAATAAAATCCTTTGCCATTTAATCCATCGCTGAAATCAAGTTCTGTGTTCACCAAGTATAAAAAACTTTTTAAATCGCAAACAACCTTAATTCCATTGTCTTCAAAAACTTGATCCATTGGTTTTATTTCGTTGTCAAAATCAAGTTTATAGCTTAAGCCACTGCACCCTCCACCAACAACTCCAACTCTTAAAAAATAAGATGAGTCATCAGCAACTCCAGCTTCTTCCATAAGTTTTATGGCTTTCGCTTTTGCTTTATCTGAAACGTAAATACTATTTTCTGTAGCTACCATTTGAAATAATTTTGAATTTTAAATTTTGAATTTTAAATGAGAAAATAATTCAACATTTATAATTCAAAATCCAACATTATTTAATGAACTCCTTTTTCTTCAAATACCAACTGCTCTAAACCATTCTTAACACGATAGTCGTTAATGGCAGCTTTAATAGCATCTTCTGCTAAAACTGAACAGTGAATTTTTACTGGAGGAAGATTTAATTCTTCAACAATATCCATATTGTCAATAGCAACAGCTTGGTCAACAGTTTTTCCTTTTAACCATTCTGTAGCTAATGATGAAGATGCAATAGCAGAGCCACATCCAAAGGTTTTAAACTTTGCATCTTTAATGATTCCTGTTGCATCATCCACTTCAATCTGAAGTCTCATAACGTCTCCACATTCTGGAGCTCCAACTAAACCAGTTCCAACGCTTTTACTTGCTTTATCAAGTGTTCCAACGTTTTTTGGATTGCTGTAATGATCGATTACTTTATCTGAGTATGCCATATTTTTTTTATTTTAAATTTTATATTTTTAATTTTGAATGAAGAAAAAAATAATTTAAAATTTATAATTCAACATTCAAAATAGAAATTAATGATGTGCCCATTCAATACTGTTCAAATCAATTCCTTCTTTGTACATTTCCCAAAGCGGACTCATCTCTCTTAATTTCAACACAGTATTTGTAATTTGCTCTATTGTATAATCAATTTGTTCTTCTGTTGTAAAACGACTTAAGCCAAAACGTAAACTGCTATGTGCTAAATCATCTCCTAAGCCTAATGCTTTTAAAACATAGCTTGGTTCAAGTGAAGCTGAAGTACAAGCAGAGCCTGAACTTAAAGCAATATTTTTATTAAAGCCCATTAACAACCCTTCACCCTCAACGTGTTTAAACGAAATATTTGAAACGTGTGGTAAACGATGTTCTTTATTTCCATTCACATAACTCTCTTCTATTTTACATAAAGCATTTTCTAATTTATCTCTTAAAACAGAGGTATGAGCAGCATCTTTATCCATTTCTAAACGGCACA
>JAPLER010000075.1:7205-15834 GCA_026391115.1 Bacteroidota bacterium
CATTCCACGTTCATGTCCACCACCATCCATTTGTGCTGTAACTTTTACACGAGGATTTTTGCGACGAACATATAAAGCTCCAATTCCTTTTGGTCCATACATTTTATGACCAGTAAAAGTCATTAAATCAATACCATCAGCAATTACATTTACAGGAATTTTACCAACTGCTTGTGTAGCATCGCTAAAAAATAAAATACCATTTTTCTTTGCCAATGCTGCAATTTCTTTAATAGGTTGCACAACGCCAACTTCATTGTTGGCATACATTATTGATATTAAAATTGTAGTAGGCTTAATAGCAGCTTCCAACTCTTTCAAATCAATTAGACCGTCTTCTTTTACTTGCAAATAAGTTACTTCGCCACCTAATTTTTCAATGTGTTTGCAAGTATCTAAAACTGCTTTATGTTCTGTGGTTACAGTAATAATATGGTTGCCTTTCGAAGCATACATTTCGTAAACACCTTTAATACCCAAATTATCGCCTTCGGTTGCACCACTTGTAAAAATAATTTCTTTAGGGTCTGCACCAATTAAAGCAGCCACTTGCTCACGAGCATAATCTACAGCTTCTTCTGCAGCCCAACCAAAAGGATGGTTACGACTTGCTGCATTTCCAAAGTTCTCCATAAAATATGGAATCATTGCTTCTAAAACCCTTGGATCCATTGGGGTTGTAGCGTTATTATCTAAATACACGGGTAACTTCAACATATAATTTTATTATTTTCTTGCTTAATATGCAAATGTAGGTTGCGTAGGGTGTAATTCCATTTTTTTAACGAAAACGTTCAATTTGTTTTCCATTAATCGAAATGAAAGCATAAAATTTAGAGGCATTTATAGCAATTACTTCAACCAACCATTTTCTTTATACCAACTTATAGCATTTTGCAAGCCTTTGTCTAATTTATAATTGGGTTTGTAGCCTAATTGATGTATTTCTGTGGCATCTACACTCCAATTTTTAGCTTTAAACTCTTTTAATCTTTCTCTGTTTAGTAGTGGCGTTTTTTTGGTTATGCGACCAATACCTTCGGTAATTATTGCAAAAAAGTAAGCAATAGGTGCAGGAATTACAAGTGTGAGTGTTTTGGCATTCAAATGCTTTTTTACCAAATTGTTAAACTCTTTTGAAGTATAATTTTCTAAATCGCTTACAATAAAGTTTTCGTTAAACGCAGGCGACTCCATCGCAATATAAATAGCATCTACTAGGTCTTGTACATACACAAAACTTAGCTTTTGTTTAGTATTATTAATGTACATTTCTATGCCCTGCGATATAGATTTTAACAAAAAGAAAAAGTCTTTATCTCTTGGACCATACACAGCAGTTGGGTTTACAATTACAAACGGAAAATTGCTTTTGCTACGCAAATAATTCTCAGCCTGCATTTTACTTTTACCATATTCTGTCAATGGTTTTTGTGCTTGATGTTTTGTAATAGGTTCATCTGTTTCGCCACAACCAAATGCAGCAAGGCTACTTACCAATACAAATTTATCTGGTAAAACACCATTACGCTCCAATGCTTCTACAAGGTTTTTGGTGCTATGGTAATTGCCATTGTAAAAATCTTGTTTATTAATAGACTTGGTTACACCTGCTGCGTGAATAATGTAATCTATTTTGCCAAACTGTGCTTTAAAATCTTGCAACGCTTTGTCTAAACTAGGAGCATTGTTAAAGTCAAACTCAACAAAATTTACAGCAGGGTTTTGCAGGTATTGTTTATTGCTATTTTTTCTAATAACAGCAAAGGTTTGATAACCTTTTTCAATAGCTTTTTCTACAAGGCAACTGCCTATAAAGCCACTTGCACCTGTAATAAGAATACTTTTTTTATTGTTCAATGTTTTCTTTTTTTTATTTATTGCCACAAAGACACCAAGGCACAAAGCCTAGTAGTTACGAATTCACTAATTACATAACTGTTCACTATTAACTTTTAACTGTCAACTGTTTTATATAGCATCTTCTACGCTTGTGCAGCTCTCTTTCAAATGGTTCAAACATTGAAATAACGCTTTTATTATCTTCCAATTCTATATTAGACTCTACATATTTAACACCATCTTTTCTGTAAAAATCTAATAATCTAGACATTAACAATGCTGTTACGCCTTTGCCTTGATACTCTTTTTTTACAGCAACAAGGTATAAATCTACCATATCATTTTTCTTTAAAGCTTTAAGCAAATGAATAAAGCCAAAAGGAAATAAGCTGCCATTGCTTTTTTGTAATGCTTTTGATAGAGATGGCATTGTAACACCAAACGACACCAATTGATCATTTTCATCTACCACCAAAGGCAAATAGTTGTGCTTTACAAAACCAAAATATTGCTTGGTATAAACATCCATTTGTTTTTGTGTTAATGGCACTACACCATATAAATCAGCATAGGTCTCATTAATTAATTCAAATATTTGATTTGCATAAGGCAAAATATCTTTTGTCTTTTTGGTTTCAACAAATTTTAGCTTGTAACGACGCTGCACCACCTCGGCAAGTTTTGCCATTTTAGCCAAACTAGGAGGCAATACTTGTGGTATAAATATTTTGTACTCTACCCAATCTGTATCCTTTGCATAGCCCAAAGTTTCCATAAACTTTGGATAATAAGGATGGTTATAAATGGTTGCCAAAGTACCTAATTGATCAAATCCTTCTATTAACATTCCCTCGTGGTCAAGGTCAGTAAAACCAAGTGGCCCATGCACTGCTGTCATACCCAATTCTTTTGCCCAAGCCTCAACTTGTTCTATTAGTTTTTTGGTAATATTAATATCTTCTTCAAAATCTATCCAACCAAAACGCAGGTATTTATTTCCCCATTTTTCTATATAAGCTTTATTGTGTATAGCTGCTATTCTACCCACTACTTTGTTGCCTTTATAAGCCAACCAATAACGAGCATCGCAATAATCAAAAGCAGGGTTTTTTGTTTTATCTAAAGTAGCTTTTTCATCAAATTTTAAAGGGGGTACAAAGTAGGGATTGCCTTTGTATAAGGTATAAGGAAATTCTATAAAAGCATTAAAATCACTTTTGGTGTTTACTTCTTTAATTGTTATGTCCATTGCTAGAGGGTTTGTTATTGTACAGTAAATAAAATACGAACTGCACAAATGTAAAGGCTACAGGTGTTGTTTGTAGATTAGAAAATTAATTTATGATAAAAAGTGTGGGGTATGCTATCTGTTACCATCTTTTTTGTTTGAAAATAAATGAATGCTAGTTAAAATAGTCGTAAGAATTAATACTTAACAAAATATTTTTAACAAAACTTTTAGTTTTATTTGTAATAAAGTTACGCTGCTTTGCGTAGCTTTATTTTTTATGCCAAAAGCCAAATCTGACATATCACTTATTTATAAAATACTGTTTTTGCTGTTGTTTGCAGCAATGGTTGTATTGGTCGTATGGTATTATTTGCAATACAAATTGGAACAAAAAAGTGAGCAAACTTTTTACAAGGCATTTGGCATTAGCATTCCTAATAACTATAAACTATACGGTATAGATGTGAGTAAATATCAAAGTTATATTTACTGGACATCGGTAAAAAAAATGAAGATTGATAGCATTGCTATTGACTTTGCTTTTATAAAAGCTACCGAGGGTAATAATATTACTGACCCTATGTTTAAACGTAACTGGCAATTGAGCAAACAAAATAATATTACACACGGTGCTTATCATTTTTTTATTGCTACAAAAGATGGTAAACAACAAGCCAAAAATTTTATTAATAATGTTGTGCTTCAAAAAGGCGACTTACCACCTGTGCTGGATATTGAAGAAAATTATGATGTGAGTAAAGCTATATTTATTCGACGTATTAAAGATTGTTTAAATGCAATGCAACAGTATTATGGTGTAAAGCCTATCATATATTCTTATGCCAATTTTTATGCAAATTATTTAGCCGATGATTTTGAAGATTATCCTGTGTGGGTAGCACATTATACAGACGATAATGAACCTAATATTGACAACAACTGGACCTTTTGGCAACATAGCGAAAGTGGCAGAGTGAATGGCATTACAGAAAAAGTTGACTTTGATGTGTTTTATGGCGACTCGCTAGCGTTTACTAAAATATTATTAAAATAGCTTTTGTAAAACAGCTTTCTATTACCTTGGCAGCCTAAAATAATTTTATGCTAGACAATTTATTAGAGTTAGTTAAATCTCATGCAGGCGAGGGTATTATTAATAACCCTGCTATACCTAATGAGCAAAATGATGCAGCTGTGGCTACAGCCTCTTCATCTATTTTTGATACATTAAAAAACGCAGTAAGTGGTGGCAATATTAGTAGTGTAGTAAGTATGTTTACTGGTGGTGGTGCTAGTGCAACAAACTCTCCATTGGCAGGTATTATGCACAGCGATATGGTTCAAAATTTAATGCACAAATTTGGGTTAGACCAGGGTGCTGCAAGCAATGTTGTAAGCAGTGTATTGCCAGGTGCACTAAGTAGTTTGGTAAATAAAACCAACGACCCTAACGATAGTAGTTTTAATATTCAAGATATTATCAGTAAAGTAAGTGGTGGCAGTGGTGGCTTTGATGTAAATAGTTTGTTAAGTGGTTTTACTGGTGGTGGTAATACACAACAAAGTGGTGGTGGTATTATGGATGGATTGAAAGGATTGTTTGGTGGATAGTATTTTCATTTGATCTATAAACAATAAAGCCTCAGTATCGCTGAGGCTTTATTGTTTTATATATTTTTTAATTTCTTTTAATTAATGAGGTTAAAGGATAACGCAAATTATCATAACCCATCATATCTACCTTAACACTGCCTACAACTATGGGGCTTTCTATTCTTAAAGGAATATGATTAGCATCGTCACTTACCCAAACTGTCATCCCTTCTCCGCCCTGGAAAATAGTACCTTTAATTAACAGTGGGTTAAACTTAATGGCATTAAATTTTCCAAACTTGGTTTTAATAGTTTCTTTACCCACATACTTGATGTAAAGGCTGTAAGTTTCGTTATCTAAAAACATATTAAAAGGAATTTTATCGCCAGCTTTATATGCATTGAAATTAATGTTTCTTGCATAGTAAATAGAGCTTAAAACATCTTGTACACAATTGGGTACTTTAAATACACCTTTACTGGTAATAGCAGTATTTGTTTTTTGATTGAAGGTTACATTTTCATAAATCTTATAACCACCTTCATTAACATCTCTTATAAACTTATAAGGCTGTAATGTAGCAGTATCAAAATAGCTTTCATATCTATCTCTTACTTTAAAAATAAAATCGTAGTTGCTGTTGCTTGTACCTGTACCAACCACATGATACACAGGTTTATTGTTTAATGTTTCAACATCTGTTGTAAAACTTGCAGAACCTGCATTCAGGTATATACCTAATGCACTGTAGAAAATGGTGTAATCTATTTGTTCTCCATCTTCAAAGGCACTATTTCTAATACCACAAAAATCATCGCCAGCAGTTAATTGATTTGCCAATAAAATGAATATTGCTGTGGTTGCAAAAAATTTCTTCATACTGTTTTTTATCTTTTAAAAACTTTAATGCCTATCATAAACAAACTTCCTGCCAATGCTGGAAAAACACGATTGATGAACCAAATTGCTGCTGCAGTAAATAGAATGCCTGCATTGTTTGTACTTAGCATTCCTATTAATTGAATACTTATTGTGCCTCTAAAACCCATTTCTGTTAAAGCAATAGTAGGCACTATAGCCAAAATTAATAAAAATACGCAAACCATTAATGCCAGTAGCATTGGATTGGCTTCTACCTTAAAAACATCTAACAATAATAAATATTGCACTACAAATACAATGTATCGTACAAACGATAAAACTAAAATTTTTGTTAAATCTTTTGCAGTAAAGTTTTCTACTAACTGAATCAAGAAAGCATAACGCTTAACAAACCATAATTTTTCTACAGCCTTTGTTATCCAACTTAAACTATAATACACCATTGTAAGTAATACAGTACAAGTTAATAATACAAACATTAAACCTGTGTATAAAAAAGTATTAATACCGCCATTGCCCAATCCAGTTTGATGAAATAAAATTCTAGAAAAAAACAAAGCAATAAAACCCATTATAAATGTTATTAGCACTTGGCTAAGGCTACCCACCATAGTTAATGAAACAGCTTTTAGTCTGTTGCCTTCTTTTAAAAATAAAACCCTGCCAACGTATTCGCCCAGATTATTAATTGTATTTAAGGCAAAAGCCTGACCACTAAATACTGCTCTAAATGCTTTTAAGAATTTTATTTGTTCTAAATCTTTAATCAATATCTGCCATTTCTTGGTTTCTAAACCCCAATTTAAAAACATCAATAAAAAAGCAAACGCTACATAAACTTTTTGTTTAGTAGTAAATTGAAAGATTTGTTTCCAAGTATCCTTTAAATGCGGTTGATGTGTTATTTGGTTGTAAATAGAAAAAGAAAACCATATAAAAATGATTGGTCCTACAACCCAGTTTATTAATATTTTATATTTTTTTTTCAAATGGCTAAACAAGAAATAAATTGTTTTTCCAAAAATAGTAGCTTAAGTGATTTAACCACTACTTTAGCTGCAATAATGAATAAAACAAATATTATACTTGGTGTTGACCCTGGTACACAATTAATGGGTTTTGCAATACTAAAAGTAAGTGGCAAAACAACCCAAGTGCTATTAATGGATGTTTTAAAATTAACTAGCCACAAAGATATTTATGTGAGATTGGAAAAAATACATAGCAAAATTGTTGAACTTATAAAACTATATAGTCCAAATACTTTTGCCATTGAAGCTCCTTTTTTTGGAAAAAATGTTCAAAGTATGTTAAAGCTTGGACGAGCTCAAGGTGTAGCTATTGCAGCTGCTATACAAGGCGGATTAGAAGTTACAGAATACTCGCCCAAAAAAGTAAAACAATCTGTTACAGGAAATGGGAATGCAGATAAAGACCAAGTTTGGAAAATGCTACAACGATTACTGAATATTGAAGAAAAACCACAATACTTTGATGCTACAGATGCTTTGGCGGTAGCAATGTGTCATTATTATCAAACATCGAACGCTTTATTTTCAAAAACAAAAGCGTTGAGTGGCTGGGATGATTTTATTACAAAGAATCCAGACAGAGTAAAGTGATCTGTATATTATATCTTCTGCCTGTATAAACCAAAAATTCCTGTTGCATTGCAACAGGAATTTTTATTAAAGAAAATAACTAAGCTGTTTTTTTACATTCCTTACTACATTTATGTCCCTTTTCGCCGTGAGCCATCACACATTTACCTGCTTTATGGCAAGCGTCTGTGCATAAGTGGTCTTTCAACTCAGCTTTCTTTTCTTTCTTAACTTTTTTCTCCTTCATTGGTGCTGTTTGTGCATTTACAGTAAAACCAACAGCAAATAGAATTGCCGTACTAAAGATTAATTTTTTCATATAGTTTATTTTTTAGTTATGAAATTAGTTACGTGATTTAATACGAAACAGTTTTAAACACCTTACAATTTTTTAAATGATTAGAATAGGAGTTAATTAATTTTAGGCTACATACTTTTAACAAATTAAATTATTAAAACCTTTTTAGAATCAACAAGTTTATAATGAATTAAAAAAAGCCTCAAAGCAAAATGCTTTGAGGCTTTATGTTGAGTGATTTAAAGGGTTCTTAAATTATTCCACTACTACTTTCTGTGTTTGTTTACCAGTTTCTGTAATTACACTTACCAAGTACATTCCTTTTGCAAAGCTTGATACATTAATTGTATTTGTACCCATACTTAAAGCTTGTTGTTTTATAGTTTTACCATAAAGGTCTGTTACAACAATACTTCCACTGCCAACCAATGTTTTAACAGTTAGATTAATAGTTGAATGTGCAGGGTTTGGATAAACAACTAATTGCTCATTGCTATTTGCCATTTGATTGTTGATTCCTTTACTTGAACAAGTAACCACATTGGCAGGTATTGTTCTAGAACTTGTACAACCATTGCTGTTAGTATAGGCATAACTTACACTGCCTGCTCCAGGTGTTGCATCTGTTGTTACAACGCCTAAATTTGTTATAGCAAATGCACCTGTGCTGCTCCATACAACGCCTAAATTTGTTATAGCAAATGCACCTGTGCTGCTCCATATACCACCTGTTGGTTTGCCAACCACATTAAATGTTTTGCCTTTGCAATATCCACCACTACCAGTAATACCTGGTGTGCCTGGTACAATTCCTATTGTTGGTGTTGCTGGCAATTCATTTATTGTTACATTTAAAGATGAAGATGCACTACAACCAAATGCATTAGTAATAGTATATCTTACACTTGTAGTACCTGCACTTGTTGCTGTTGCAAAACCATTTGAACCATTGATATTAAATCTACCTAACGCACTAAACACACCACCTGTTGATGTTGTAGCAAATGTGGTACTGTTACCTGCACAAATGCTTGAAACACCTGTTACAGCATTTGGTGTAGCTTGTTGTGCCACAGTTACTACTACTGTTGTACTTGTTGTGCAAGTTGTACCACTGGTTTGTAATGTGTAAACAATATTTGCCGTACCATTTGAAACTGCTGTAACATTTGAGGTTGAAG
>JAPLER010000342.1 GCA_026391115.1 Bacteroidota bacterium
AGGAGAAATAGGTTCGTGTACTAAAAAAACGCCTCCATTAGCACCTAATACAGGATCGCCAAATAATCTAATCAAATTAAAGTAGTGATATGCTCTGATAAAAGTTGCTTCACTAGCAAGTTTCTTTCTTTGTGCAAGTGTTACAGGTAAAGTAATTGAATCATAAGATAATGAACCATTATTGGGGTCGTAATTAACACCTAAACTATTTAAAACCAAGTTACAATTTCTAATATTATTGTATGAAGCCAACCAATAATTAAATATTTCTGGATGAGAAGTACTTGGCAAAAATTCATCTAAATCACTCTTTAATAAATTGTCTGATGACTTTGTGGATGCTTGACCCATTATTGAATTATCACTTCTTAATTCTGTTAGTTGCCATTCATTTAAAAGAGCATCCTGTAATGAACTGTAACAGCCAGTTAATGCAACATTTATTTCATCGTAATTAGAATAATAGTTGCTTACGTAGGTATTTGATTGTGGTGTTACATCTATATTTTTTTTGCAAGAGATAATTGCTATTGCAAAAAACAGTAAAGCGTATTTTATATTTTTCATAAATAATTTATTTTTTGTATTAGAAATTAATGTCAACACCAAAAATGAAAGTTTTATTTATTGGAAAAGTTCCTCTTTGATATCCTGCTAACAAAGCAGATGAATATGGACCAGAGTTTGTGCGTCCTTCAGGATTTAAGCCCCTATAATTAGCTGCTGAATGGAAGAATAAATTTTGAGCTGAAAAATATATTCGTGATGAAGTAATCTTTAAAAATTTTGAAACAGAAGACGGTAATTTATATCCTAAGTTTAAATCTCTTAAAGCAAAATAAGATGCATCTTCAATAACGTAATCAGTCAATAACCAATTAAATCCGTTTGTATAATAAGGTGTTTTACCATCACCAGGGTTATTAGGGCTTATCCATCTATTAGAATTATAAGCTCTATTCTTTCCTTTTATTTCTATGTAGTTAGGATCCCCATTAACTAATTGACCACCTTGCACACCTTGAAAAGTGAAAGTTAAGTCAAAAGATTTGTAAGAAAGTGTATTTGTAATACCCCAAGTAAAATCAGGATAAGGGGAACCGATTTTAACCCTATCATCGTTATCTATTACATTAACATTGTTTTTATCACTTACATTTACAATCTTCAATCCTCCAGGTATAAACATATTGGTTAACTGACTTGTCAACCCTTTACTTTTAACATCATCAATTTGAGCTTGAGACAACCAAACACCATCAGTTTTAAAACCATAAAATTGAACTAAAGGATCACCTACTTTGTTTTGATACAATTCAGTTCTTTCGCCTTGATTCAGCAAATAGGCTTCTTTTCCTAATTCAAGAATTTCATTTTTTGTTTTAGAAAAATTAGCTGAGGTTGACCATTTGAATTTTTTCTTAGAAATATTGATAGTAGATAACTCTATTTCTATACCTGTATTTCTCAAACTGCCTATATTATTCCAAAAATAAGGTACACCAGTAAATGCTTGTGCAGATTGTTGCAGCAATAATCTATCAGTTTCTGATTTATAGACATCAATTGATAGATTTACTTTATTCTTCAATACTGTTATATCTACGCCAAAATTATTTTGAACTGTTGTTTCCCACGTTATATTAGGATTAGCAATAATACTAGTTGAACTCACTTGACCTAAAGACGTGCTTCCTGTTCCAGATCCAAAAACATAATTACCTTGAGATAGTAAATCTAAGAAAGCAAAATCTACAATTCTGTTGTTACCAGATTTGCCAATACTAGCTCTGAATTTTAATCTATCAACCCATTTAACCTTATCAAAAAACTTTTCTTGAGATGCAATCCAACCTAAAGATAAAGATGGAAAGCTTCCCCATTTTCTGCCAGCAGCAAAGTATGAACTGCCATCATTTCTAAGGCTTGCAGACATTAAATACCTGTTTTTATAAGAATAACTAACCCTTGCTAAATAAGATCTTAATCCAATTTTATTGGAAGTGCTAAACGTACCAGATTTATCAATTGTTAAAGCATTATTCAATGTTCTAATATTATCATTTGGAAATCCAATACCAGTAGTTTGGTCTTTATTAGTTGTGGTTTGTTGAATAGTATAACCAGTCAAAATATTAAATGAATGATCTTTTATTGACTTTGTATAGGTTAACGTATTTTCAGATAATAAATCTACAGATGTGGCATTTGTAAACTTACCAGTATTGGGTGCACCATCAGTTTGAGCATCTTTACCAGTCCAATCTAAACCTGTGGAATAATTAACATAATTACTAAATGTTGACTTGAAAATCAATCCTGGTTTTAAGGTTATTGATAAATCTAAACCACTTTGTAATCTGTAAGTATTTTGATTTATGTCTGAACGTAATACTGCACTTCTTGGATTGTTTTGTGCCGAACCAAATGGATTTGTTGTACCGGCAGGTCCTGGATCCCAATAACTACCATCAGGCATATATCCTTTATAATAATTGGTATTAAAATGCCTTGGTTGTGCATAATCACCAGCTTTAATATTAGCCCATTGAGGTATTTGATTAACCAATTGTGCTGTTAGCTCATTATGATATACTGGCAAAAAACTTGGGTAACGTGCGAAATTTGTAAAATTTTCCGATGGGCTCTCTTTGGTTGAAAAAGATGGATTTAGATTTACTGATAGTTTAACATTTTTGTTTAAGTTAATATCTAATTTAGATCTAAAACTATAGCGTTCACTATTGCTTTTATACATCATTCCTCCATCTTTTTGGTAACCTCCTGAAATATAATAAGTCATTTCTTTTTTGCCACCTGTTGCACTAAGAGTAATATTTTTAAATATACCCGTTTTCAATGATTCATTTTGCCAATCTGTTCCAACTCCACCACGCATTGTTTGTTCTATTACATAAGCAGCCCTATCTGCACTAGCAATTAAGGTATCAGCAGGATCTACATTAGGATCAGCTCTTTTTAAATCTCTTTCATGAAATAGCATTGTTAAATACTCAGTATCAGTCATTTTGCTATACCTCTTATAATCATTCTTTTTACCAACTGCATATTTAAAAGTGTATTTTGTTCTTTCTGCTTTACCACTTTTTGTTGTAATAAGTATCACACCGCTAGCACCTCTACTACCATAAATTGCAGCAGAAGCAGCATCTTTCAATACTTCTACAGATTCCACGTCAGCCATATTTACAAAAGCTAACCCATCTGGCACTGGCTGCCCATCTACAACAACCAATGGACCAGCATCAGCATTAATAGAACTTATACCTCTAATATTTATTTTTGGGTCAGCACCAGCTTCTGATGATGTATTTTGAATTTGTACTCCTGCAATTTTTCCTTGCAAAGCTTGGTCTAATCTTACAACGGGCTGCTCATCTAGCTTATCGTTTTTATACTTTGAAACAGCTCCTGTAACATTAGATTTTTTGGCAGTACCATATCCAATTACAACTACTTCTTCATTTTCAAAAGGTTTAATTATCAACTTAATATCAAGCTTTACATTTGCTGTTGCTTTAAATTCCTGAAGTTCAAAGCCACTGTAGCTTACAATAAAAAATTTC
>JAPLER010000088.1 GCA_026391115.1 Bacteroidota bacterium
GAGTTTTTAGTGATGCAGGTTTGTTTGATTATTATTCAGGAAAAATAGTTAGTGCATTTGATTTCGGGAAATCGAATGCTGTAGATGCTTTTGGTAACATTTTAATTGCATCTTTTAACAGGTGTGTTGTAACAACTGATAAATTCAATGCCATAGATACCAATAAAGTTCCAGCAAATTGTTTATTATACCAAAGCCTTTCATCAACACCATTAAGTATTCAAGGCAGGGTTATTAAAAAGGCAAAAATTATTAGACAAAAAAGAACAAATTGTGTTGCAGCCAATCAAAGTAAAAAGGGTTTTTGGGTGGCGTATGATGATGATTTATACTATTATCAATATGATGGAAAAATTAAGATAATAAAGACTGAAACTGGAAAACCAATTATTGCAACATCCTTATTTCAAAATAAAAAAAATGAACTTTTGGTTTGTACTCCAACAAATGGATTGCTTGTTTTAGATACAAACAACAACATTCAAAAACACTTTACCACAAACAATGGTTTGCAAAGCAATAATGCAAAAAAAACAATTGTTGATAACAATAAAATTTGGTTGCTAACCGATGAAAGCCTTGAGTTAATTGACCTTGAAACCAATTTGGTGCAAGATTTCTTTTCATCAACAGGGCTAGGGTCTTTAACTGTTTATGACTTTGCAATTGATGGTAACAATATTTTATTAGCCACACCTAGTGGTGTAATGCGTTATGCTCAATCAGAAAATTCTTTAGGTGAAAGAATAAAAATTACTCAATTGATTGTTGAAAATAATGGCAAAGAAATTTCTGCAAATACCATCTTGCCATACAACTTAAACTCAATAACAACAAGGTTTGATGCTATTCATTATAAAGCACCATCAAAACTTTTTTTTCAATACAGATTATTAGGAATCGATAGTACTTGGCACAAAATTGCTGCTTCTAACAATATTGTAAACTATAATTTTTTACCTGCTGGCAATTATACATTTGAAGTATATGCTGCTGATATAAATATGATTTTTAGAAGCACTACAAGCAGTTTTTCTTTCACTGTTGCAAAACCTTATTGGCAAAAATGGTGGTTTGGTTTGTTAATAGGAGTTTGTATATTAGGAATTAGTTATTGGGCAATAAAACTTTGGGCAAAACAATTTAAAGTAAAGCAACAAGCCAAAGAAAATTTACTGCAAAGCAAGCTCACGGCTATCCGAAGCCAAATGAATCCACATTTTTTATATAATGTTTTAAATACTGTACAAGGCTTGGTATATTCCAATAAAAAAAGTGAGGCAACAGAAATGCTTGGCAATTTTAGTGACTTGATGCGTAAAACGCTACAAGAAAGCGATAAGACAGAAATTGTTTTGAAAGATGAAATTGATAGTTTGAAATTGTATTTAGAACTTGAGAAAAAACGTTTTGATAAAGATTTTGAATTTACTATTGATATTGCTGAAAGTATTGATATTACTGATGTTCACATTCCATCTATGTTTATACAACCTTTTGCAGAGAATGCAATAAAACACGGTTTGCTACATAAAGATGGAATGAAAAATTTGAACATTAGTATTTTGCAACAAGAAAATAAATTGCTTGTAAGTATTGATGATAATGGTGTTGGGCGTAAACAATCTGCTATTATTAATCAAAATAAAAAAATACAATCAACAGGTTTTGCAATAAAAGGAATTGAAGATAGAATGACAATTTACAATGCAATGAATAAAGAAAAGATTGAAATGGAAATTGTAGATAAAGAACAAGGAACTTTGGTGAAATTGATTTTACCTACGAAGTGATTTTTCACATAAAGGAACATAAGAGGCAAATGCAACTTTAAATATCAAATATGACTTGTATCATTATAGATGACGAACCCAACGCAAGAATGAGCATTAAAGGTATTTTGGAAGAAAATTATCCAAACGTTCTTGTGTTGGCAGAAGCTGGAAATGTGCCAGAAGCTGTGAAAGCGATTAACAAATACAAACCCAATTTTATTTTTTTAGATATTGAAATGCCCAACCAGAATGGATTTGCATTGCTCGATTATTTTGATGAAGATGAAATTGATTTTAAAATTGTTTTCGTTACAGCCTATAGTGAATATAGTTTACAAGCATTTGAAATGAGTGCAGTAGATTATATCTTAAAACCTGCACGTGTAGAAAGCATTGGCAAAGCAATAAAAAAAGTAGAGAGTTTGGTAAACCTTAAAGAATCTTACAAAACCTTAAAAGAAAATATTGCAGAACACAGCGATAAAAAATTGGTACTACAAACTGCTGAAACTATTTATGTTGTTAAGTTAGATGATATTATTTTTATTCAAGCCGAAGGCAATTACACTAAGTTTCATACTACAAGTCATAATGTTTTAACCATCACAAAAAAAATTGCTGAGTTTGAATATTTAGAAAAAACTGATTCTTTTTTTAGAAGCCATCGTAGTTTTATTATTAATGTTTCTAAAATAAAAAAAGTAGATAAAAAAGAGTTTGTAATTATTATGAATAACGACGAGCAAGCCTATTTAGCCCAAGATAAAAAACAAGCATTGATTGAAAAGATTGAAAAGCAATAGCTTTATAATCAGCAAAAACCTTTCCTACAAAATAAATATTGCTTTATACAATAAAACGCCTGTTTGGTACACTTAACCAAACAGGCGTTTTTATTTTTTGCTACTTGCAGTCATTATCAAATTATCATCATTAAAAAAAGCAAAATGAAAAAGTTAATTTACACAATTTGTTTGTTGCTTACTGGTTGGCAGTTACAAGCACAAATAAATACGCTTGACATTTATCCTGGCGAAAAAGGCAGTCAACCTGATGGATATACAAGTTACAAAGGCTATGTTTATTTTAGTGCTAATAACCCAACTTATGGGCGAGAGCTTTGGAAAACAGATGGCACTGCTGCTGGAACAAGTTTAGTAAAAGATATTTATGCAGGCGTATTGGGTAGCAACCCTAAAGATTTATTTGTTGCCAATAATATTTTGTATTTTACTGCAAACAATGGTGTGCTTGGCAATGAACTTTGGATGACAGATGGCACTATAACCAAACTTGCTAAAGACTTTGTAGCAGGCAGTGGCAGCAGCAATGCAAAAGTTGCCATTGAGTTTAATGGAAAAATATTGGTAAGCTATGATAGTGCCAATACAACACGCACATCTGCACTAGATGGCAGTTATTATTTAAATACAGATTGGGGAACAAGTGTAGGAACGATACAAGTTGTATTGAGTTTTGTTAAGGCAAATAACAAATTGTTTTATGCAGGCTCAAACAATGTTGGCGATGTAGAATTATATAGTTGGGATGGAACAAATACACCACAATTGGTAGCGAATATCAATGCAACAGGCAGTAGTTCTCCTATGAGTTTTCTACAATTAAACGATACTCTTTATTACAGTGCAGATGATGGAGTACACGGTAGAGAATTATTTGCAACCAACGTAAATAATGGAGCTACAAAAATCGTTAAAGATTATAATGTGGGCAGTGGAAGCAGCTTTGCAAAACCAATAAGTGTAATAAATAATAATCTAATATCTATAATACAAAATAACACCTTACAAGCAAGTGGTGTTACTACCGTAAATATTATAGATGTTGCAAGTGCTGGTCCTGTTGATTTTTATCTAGAAATAGAAGGAATAAAGGGTGAATATTCTATTAGAAAATATAACAATAATTATTACTTCCCTGCTTTTGATAATAGCAAAGGCAACGAACTATTTAAATGGGATGGCACCAACCCACCAACACTTGCCATAGATTACAACACAGGTACAGCAAGCAGCAACCCAAGTGATTTATTTGTGTATAAAGACCACCTGTTTTTTAATGCTACCGATGCCACTGGCAAAACCAATTTGGTAATGTATAATGGTAATACTTGGGGTAATGTAAAGGATAGTGCAAGTATTAATTCATTTGCTTTTGTAGATATTATTGGAGATCCTATTTTTATAGTTCCTCTACCTACAGCTTTAAGTATAGTAATAGTAGGTCCACCTCAATTTATTAACCCTCTACCTACAGCATTATTAGTTAAAGTAAAAGATACCAGTGGCAATGAAGAACCATCGCCTTTTGCAAAACTGCAAGTATGTCAAGAGCCAATTTTTTTTGAAATAAACGTTTTTGATACTAGTACTAGCAGAGTTATTATACAAGGCTCAACAGACTCTTTAAATGTTGTTACAGCTTGGAACAGCAATAGCAACAACACTTTTACGGCACAGCTTAGCAATAAAGATGGCAGCTTTGCCAATCCTACTAACATTGGTACAATGAGTAGCAATAAAGGGGGTAAAATGGCTGTGCGTTATCCTACCAATATACCTCAAAGTGAAAACTATAGAGTAAGAATTGTAGCCAGTAGCCCAGCAGATACAAGCCTACCAAGCAACCAAAAACTTGCTTTAATACCTGCAAGTTTTATAAATAGTTGCAACAATATTAACCCCACAGTTGATAGCCTTTATGGTGGTTATTTAGTTACATATACCTATTGGCAAATAGATAGTTTAGGATTACCAGTAAACAGCTTTGCACCAGTAACTGTAAACGATACTTTACTTTTTGCACCAGATGCTACAAATGCAGAAATGATGACTATAAAATCGTTAAACAAAACTTCTGGTATAATTAATATTTCTCAAATGAGTTATAATACAGAAATGTTGCAACTAACATTAGAAGACTTAGGAATAAAATCATATTTTAAATTGGGTAAAAAATTACCTGCCATTACACACAACAGCACTTATGCTCACATCAGCACAAGCCCTACAAGTGGTTTGCCTTATAATCCACCATACGAGTTAGTGCCAGTTGATCTTAATCCTTTTGGTTTTCAGTTTAATTCTCAAGGCATACCCAATTTAATTAGTGGACCTATTCAATTGCCTGGTCGCGGTCATTTTATTATTCAACCCAAAAGAAATATTGGCACCTATGCAGGTAATCGTTATGAACTTCAAGTAAGAGGCAGCAATAGGGCATGGTATGCTGCAAGTTGTGGTTGTTGGTATCGTTGATTGTAGATAAATACAAAGCAGAGATTTATCCTATCAAGTAACACAAATAAGATTAGTAATCATCAATAAAAAATTAATACAATGAAAAAATATTTAATAAATATGCTGTTGGCAATAGTTGTTGCCACAACAGCAAAGGCACAAGTGCCAGTAATAACCACACAACCCAACAATGCAAGTGTGTGCAAAGGCAGCACAGCTACATTTAGTGTTGCTGCAAGTAACAGCCCAATAGGCTATGGCTGGGAGTATAGCAACAATGGTGGAGAAACTTTTGTACAAATAAATTCAAACAGTGTAAATGGTTTTCAGTTTAGCAATTTTAATACAGCCAACATTGGTGTATTAAATGGCACAAATGGTTTTATGGTACGTGGTTATGCTTATAATGCAAGTGGTGGTTCGCAACCATCAAGTGTTGCAATGCTTACAATAAATACGGCAACTGACAGTTTATACATTGTTAAACCCAACACTACACCTACTTGTGTAGGCAATAGTTTTTTATTGGCAGGTTCTCAAGCCAATGGTGTGTTTAGCAGTAGTAATAGCAATGTTGCATCAGTAAATTGTAGTGGTATGGTAAGTGTAAAAGCACAAGGCACAAGCAGTATCAATTATGTATATACAGCAATCAATGGCTGCTCTGATACAGCTAAATATTTGTTAAATAGTAACCCACCAACACCAGCAATAGTAAGTGGTGCAACAAGTGTTTGTGTAGGTGCAAATACAACATATACAGCCAATGTAAATAATGGAGTATGGACTAGTAATGGTAGATTGACTATTAGTGCTACAAGTGGTATTGCCACAGCAACAAGTGCAGGTGTAACTGCTGTTAATTATACACTTACTGGCAATAATGGCTGCACTACTAAAACTGTATTTGCAACAACAGTAAATGCTTTGCCTGCAGTGCCAACAATTGCTTATGCAATAGGTACTACAAATCCACAAACTACAAGTAGTGGTGGACAAATAAGACTTTGTAAAAACAAAACATTTACACTAGTGGGTACACCAAGTGGTGGTGTTTGGAGTAGTACAGGAGTAGCTGTAGCAAATCCTATAACTGGACTTATAAGTATCGGCTCATCTACAGGCAATTGGGGTATAACTTATACTATAAGTAGTGGCTCGTGCACCAATAAACGTTCATTCACTGGTACCGTTGTTTCTTGTTCAAAAGGAATTTCAAACACAAATGAACAGGGCATTACATCTCCTATGTTTTATCCCAATCCTGCAAGAGGTAGCATAAGTATTAATATTAAAACACCAAGTACTGTTTTATTTACAGATTTATATGGCAAAAATATTAAACAACAGGTTTTAAATGCTGGTAATAATACACTAGATATAAGCCTATTGTCAAAAGGAGTTTATTTAGCTACTGTTATTACAAATGATACAAGACAGGTTCAAAAAATTATTGTTGAATAATTACTCAATTGAAACATAATGATAAGAGTAATTGTGTTATTATTATGGATTGTGCTTTTGCAAAATGCAAAAATCCATAATTCTTTTGGCTTCTCAAAGCAATTGTGCCAATGGTTTTTATGTAGATTATATTGCAGAAGCAACCACAACTGAGCATAAAATGAATTTGCAAATAAGGGGTCAGATATTTACTAACTATGACTCCATCTCTAATATCAATTTTGTTACGGACAAATGTTTTAATATTCAATCCAATAAAAAGTTAAAAGTAAAAGTTGCACTCTCTAAAATTAAACTTGGAAACTTGGTTCAGCAAGCTAAAAACATCAACGATACCAGTATAAAATTACCTATAAACACCACTATTAATAATAAAACCTTAGAACTTGATTTTATACTATCGAATTATTTTTTTCAAAAGGGTATTGAGTTTGAGTTGCTTTGCTGTGTTGAGTTCAAGAATGGTTGTAAGTATATAAAAAGGCAAAAAGTTATATTATAATTCTTTAAGCCAAATTATATTTCACTTTCAATTCATTACAAATTTTTTCTATAGATTGTTCAAATGAGGTATAAGCAAAAGTTGGAAAACTACTCAGTAATTTAGTACTATCATAAGCAATATTTTTTTGAGCGGATGCTGCTGTTTCTTGTGTAAGCAAAGGGCTTTCTCTGGTAAATATGCTTTTCAATTTTTCTACTCGCCATGCAATTGCAGCTAAAAAAGGTGTAGCAAGTTTTGAAGGTGGTTTTTTGTTAAATTGTTTTGCAATTGCATCAAATAATTCTTTATAAAATAAATTCCATCCATTCAAAATAAATCTTTCGTTACTAATGTTTGAGTTCATCAATACTATCATTGCATTTGCAACATCTTGCACGTATACAAAACCATTGCTACCATTGGTGTACCAAGGAAATTCATTATAGCAATTTTTAAATATTGCTGTTGAGCCACTGTTCCAATTTGATGCACCAAGTATGATGGATGGATTTACAATTACAGCATTCAATCCCTCGCCAATAGCACGCCACACTTCCATTTCGCTCTCCAATTTAGATTTAGAATATTCACTTTGCCAAGCACTATTAATACCATTCATTTTTTCGTCAACAAGGTTGGTGCTTTCTACTCTATCAAGTGCAGCAACACTACTTACGTGAACTAATTTTTCTACGCCAACATTCAAGCAAGTATTGACTACATTCTTTGTTCCCTCAATATTTAAGTGATGAATATGCTGTTTATCTTTTGTATTAAAAGACACTATTGCAGCACAGTGATACACTTGTGTTACACCTTGCATTACTTGCTCAAGTGTAACAATATCTAGTATATCAACTTGTTTCCAAGTAGCTAGTTTTTCTATATCTGCACTAGGTTTGGTGTTGTTGTATAATGCAATAATTGAAGTATTATTTTTAGATAATTCTTTAAGTAAATGAGAACCCACTAAACCTGATGCACCTGTTATTAAAATCATTGATTATTTCTTTTTCATTATACCCAACATTAACACTGGTAATAAAACCAAATTGGTGATAGTGCCAACTACTAATGTTAAACTTGTTAACCAGCCCAATGCTTGTGTGCCACCAAAACTACTAAAACAAAAAATAATAAAGCCTGTTATTAATACAAGTGATGTATAAATAATGCTGATGCCCGTGTGTTTTATAGTTTGTATTAATGTAATTTGAACATTGTTGTTGTAATGTGGCAGTTCTTGTTTATAGTTTACTAAAAAACGAATGGTTACATCTATAACAATACCTAAAGCAACACTAAAAACCAATACTGTACTGGGTTTTAAAGCAATGCCACACCAACCCATTACACCTGCTGTAATTATCAGAGGTAAAATATTTGGCACTAAAGAACACAATAATACTCTACCACTTTTAAATAAATACAACATACAGATTGCAATTAAAATAAATGCGTAAATAATACTTTCTTTTAGTCCATTAATTATAAATGTGCTCCCTTCTAAAAAAGTGACACTGCTGCCTGTAAATTGTATCTTGTATTTTGACGAGTCGAATATTTCATTGCTTCTTTTTTCAAAATCTTTGATTAATATTGGTAATTCTTTACTACCAATATCTTTCATATTAATACTTATGCGAGCCAATTGTCTATTGCTATCAATAAAATTATTCATTAAACCGCCAATGCCTTTTTTATTTTGGGTTGCAGTTGCAGCATCTGGTTGCATATACTCACTCATTAATGCTAATTCACCTGCACCATTTGGTAAGGTAAAGCTATTGCTATCACCATCGTAATAGGCTTGTCGAGAAAATTTTAATCCATCGATAAAGCTCAGCGGTTTTGCAGTATTGGGATTACTGTCAATATAATTACAAAACGCTTCTATATTTTCTATAGGTTGCATACTACGTTGCAAGCCTTTTTTCTTTTTGGTATCAATTACAATTTCAAGTGGCATTATGCCCTTAAAATTATTTTCAAACCATCTTAAGTCGGTATAAATAACATCTTTTTTGGGTAAATCATCTACAATAAAACCTTCTTTTTTTAACCTAAAAATACCTGTAATAGAAATGGCTACAACAATTATAGATACTGCGTACACCCACTTTTTATGATGCAATGCCCAACGTTCTATTTTAACCAAAACTTTCTCCAGCAATTTGCTATTTAAGTATTGCATTTGCTTTGGTGTAGGTGCTTTTATATAACTTAATATAGCTGGTATAAAAAACAATGAAATGAAAAACAATGCCATTATGTTAATACCACTTACTATACCAAATTCTTTAAGCAATCCACTTTTGGTTAAAGCAAATACAGCAAAACCAATAGCTGCAGCAATATTGCAAAAAAGTGTTACTACACCCATTCTGCCAATCATTGTATGCAATGCAAATTCTTTATCGTTGCTTTCTTTATAAACGGTGTGGTATTTATTTAAAAAATAAATGCAATTGGGTATGCCAATAACTACAACTAATGGTGGTATTAAAGCAGTAAGTAATGTAATTTTATAACCTAATAAAACCATTGTACCAAAACTCCACAACACCCCCATTGCTACTACTGCAAGGCTCATTAACATTGCACTAAAACTTCTAAAAAATAACAATAAAACTAATGCAGACATTAACAAAGAACCTATTAAAAAGAAGTTCATTTCCTTTTTTATCCTTTCGGCAATAATGGTTCTTATATAAGGCAAGCCACTGATATGTGCTGTAATTTTTGTTTCGTTTTCGAATTGATGCACAGCTTGTGTAATGGAATTGATGAGCTTTATACGACTTTTGCTCATTGCAGTATCTTTATTTACAGTTACAGCAAATAAGTAACAATTGGTTTCCAGGTTGTACAAAAGCGATTTATAAATGGGAAGAGATTTGAAGACTGCAACCTGACTATCCAAATCATTTTGATTTTTAAAACCGAAAAATATTTTTTGAGAAACAAACTTGTTTTTAACAGTATCTTTTACAAGCGTTACAGCTTCTGGAATGCTCATTACACTTTTAACAGCACTTATTTTTTCAAGGTTTTTATGCAACTCGCGTGCTTTTAAAAAAACATCTTGTTTAAAAAAGTCTTTACTTTCTATACCAATTACCACAAGATTATTATCGGCACCAAATTGTTTTAAAAATTGTTTGTACTCAGCAAATTTTACATTGTCTTCTGGTACAGCTTTATTGCTATCATAGCTCAATTCAATTTTACTGGTTTGCCAAGCCATAAAAGCTGTTATTACAAACAGTGTTACAAGTGCAGGAACCTTGTATTGTAATATTTTTTTGCCAAGACTATACCACATATTTTTTCAATTGCTTTATAGCAAAGAAAAGCCTATTCAAAATTTTAAGAAAATTATTGCCAAAAACCCACATTGCTTTTGATAATTCCATTTAATTCATTCACTTTTGCTATCCCCCTATAAAAAAAGGAGTTTACCACTATGGGCATGTTTAGTTTTTTTACCCAAGAAATTGCAATGGACTTGGGTACAGCCAATACACTTATTATTCACGGAGATGAAATAGTTGTTAATGAGCCAAGTATTGTGGCTTTGAATAGAAATAATTTAAAAGAAGTTTTAGCTGTGGGCAAAAAAGCCTTGCTTATGCATGAGAAAACCCACGAAAGCATAAGAACTGTTCGCCCATTAAAAGATGGTGTAATTGCTGATTTTAATGCTGCCGAAATTATGATTAGGGAAATGATAAAAATGATTTACCCTAAAAAACCATTAATTCCACCAAGCTGGAGAATGGTTATTTGTATTCCTTCATCAATTACTGAGGTTGAAAAACGTGCTGTGCGTGATAGTGCAGAACAAGCAGGTGCAAAAGAAGTGTATATGATTCATGAGCCTATGGCTGCTGCTTTGGGTATTGGTATTGATGTGGAAGAACCTGTGGGCAATATGATTATTGATATTGGTGGTGGTACAACTGGCATTACAGTAATTGCATTGGCTGGTATTGTGTGTGACCAAAGTATAAGGATTGCAGGAGATGAATTTACAATGGATATTATGGAAGCTTTGCGTCGCTACCATAGCTTGTTAATTGGCGAAAGAACTGCTGAACAAATTAAAATACACGTTGGATCGGCAATGAAAGAATTGGATAATCCCCCAGATGAAATGCCAGTAAATGGTAGGGATTTGGTAACTGGTATTCCTAAACAAATAATGATTACTTATCAGGAAGTTGCTGAAGCCTTGGATAAATCTATATTTAAAATTGAAGAAGCTATTTTAAAAGCATTAGAAACTACACCACCAGAATTGGCTGCTGATATTTACAGACGAGGATTGTACCTAACAGGTGGTGGAGCTTTATTACGTGGTTTGGATAAAAGACTGAGTGCAAAAATTAAATTGCCTGTTCACATAGCTGACGATCCATTGAAAAGTGTGGTGCGTGGTACTGGATTGGCCTTAAAAAATTATCAGCATTATCCGTTTATAATGAAATAGTTATTTCTAGTCTTTGGGTATTAGTCTTTTGTCTTTAGCAAAAAAGAATATAGTAACTAAAGATAAAAAGTCAAAGATTAAACCGAAAGACAAAAGCCCAACACCTAAAGACCCAAAAGTTGCGTAACATTTTTCTTTTTATACGACAGTACTTAACGCTTATCACATTTGTGATACTACAAATTATTTGTATTGTAACTTTAAGCAAGTATAGTAAAACTCACGAGGCTTTCTTTTCTTTAAAAGCAAACGAGGTAACTGGCAAAATCAATTCTCAATACAGCAGATTTAACAACTATTTTAAGCTTGATGAAGTAAACAGGCAACTTGCTATTGAAAATGCAAGGTTAAGAGATAGTTTAAAATCTAATTTTATAGCATCTGACAGCAGTTTTAAAACAGTTGTAGATACAATGATTAAAGACACTTCTAATCGTTACAGAAAATATTCATATTTACCAGCTAATGTTGTTATTAATAATGTTTCGCAGCAATATAATTTTATTCAACTAGAGCGTGGTGCAAAACAAGGTGTGCAAAAAGATATGGGTGTTGTAGGCCCTCTTGGTATTGTAGGCAAAGTAGTGAGTGTGAGTGATAATTATTGTATGGTAATGAGTTTGTTAAACAGAAGCAGTAAAGTAAGTGCAATGTTTAAACGTGGCAAAGAACAATATGCAACAAATGTAAGTTGGGATGGAAAAGACCCAAAATATTTAACAATGGAAAATGTGAGTAAGGCTGTTGATGTAAAAAAAGGCGATACCATTGTAACTAGTAATTATTCACCATCATTTCCATCTTTATTAATGATAGGGACAGTTGTAGACTTTAAGACAGATGCTGTAGGAAATAATTACACCATTAAAGTAAAAACAGCTACTAATTTCAATACTATTCAGTACGTAAATATTATTGCAAATCATTATTATGAGGAGCAGCATAAATTAGATTCAACTACTATAAAAAATCATTTAAAATCAATAGGTGACTAACGTTGTAAAGAATATTTTTAGATTTATCTTATTTTTACTAGTACAAGTGTATGTACTCAGTAAAGTACCTCCATTGCACCAATACATTACGCCTTACCTATACTTTTTATTTATACTATGGCTACCATTTTCTATTAATCGTTGGCTTTTATTGTTACTGGGCTTTAGCTTTGGAATGGCACTGGATTATTTCTTGGGTTATCCTGGTTTACACGCTGCACCTTGTACATTAATTGCATACTTAAGACCCTTTTTATTGAATTTATTTATAGCTCAAGAATCAACAGAGCAAAGTTTTGTTGAGCCTAGCGTGAAAAGTATGGGTTGGGGACCTTATAGCTTTTACATTATTCTTTTAACCTTTATTCATCACTTCTATTTAGTATTTATAGAATGGCTGAAATTTGGCAACTTTATGTACTTTATTGGAAAAGTTATAGCAACCACTCTTATGAGTTTGCTCTTAATTTTTATTACGGAATTGCTGTTTTTTAGAAAAGCGAAATATAGAACAAACGCTGCATAATTTACTACCAAACACTATTTGGATAAGTCCTTTGTAACACCTGCATATCTGCCAACAAATCTATTAAATGCTGAGAGTGTTTTCCTTGTTTTCCACCAATTTTAGGTTGTGTTGAATATGAAAATTGCATTGTTGCTTCTGCAAAAACTTCATAAACCTTTTGTTGCCAAAGTGGTTTTATTTTAGATAAATCAATGCTGATATTTTGTTGTAGCAATTCAGTTTCTTCGTTACTCATTACAAATAACTCTTCTACATAATCTTTCAGTACTTCAACTGCATTTTGCATTTTATTATTACTTTCTTGTGTTCCATCACCAAGACGAATCACCCATTCACTACTCCAACGTAAATGATAAGTAACTTCTTTCAAAGCCTTAGTTGCAATAGCTCCAAGTTGTTCATCACTGCTATTTTTTAATTCATTATAGTAATAATATTGATGGCAACTAAAATAGAATTGACGAAGAATAGTTACAGCCCAATCCCCATTTGGTTGTTCAACTATTAGATGATTTTTAAACTCATCAGGATTGCGTAAATAAGCCAATTTATCTTCATCAAACGATTCACCCATAAGTGTTGCAGCATATTGATAAAAATTTCTTGCTTGCCCTAATAAATCTAAAGCTATATTGGTTAATGCTATATCTTGTTCCAATATTGGCCCATGTCCACACCATTCGCTGTTTCTATGAGATAGAATTAAGGTAGTATCAGCAAGGTGAAGGCAATAAGGAATTAGGAATTGGGAATTAGGAATTTGTTGTTGCGGATTTGATTGCATTACTTTTTTATTGCTTTTGATTTGTCTAAATAATTGATGTATCCATTTATCAACTTTATTACAGTTTCACATTTTAATTCAAATATTCTTAATGTTTCATCTGTAATAAATTTCTCATCAAATGCAGTAGTTAAATGTTCCATTGTTTCTGTTGCAGAACCTCTTGCAATAATGAAGAAATTTTTTGTGTCTGTATATGTATAACGTCCATAACCTTCAGCAATATTTGCTGTTATAGACCTTGATGAACGTATTATTTGATTGGTAAGTAAGAATTTCTCAGTACTTGGAAAATGTTTTGCAATTTCCGAAATTTCTATTCTTAATTCTCTAGCTTTTATGTATGATTCAAGTTCCTTATAACCTTTATAGTTCATAATTATGAGTTAACTATTTACCAATTCCAAATACCTAATTCCTATCACTACATATGATTCACCTCTTCTGGTAATTCATAAAAAGTTGGATGGCGATAAATTTTATCCATTGATGGTTCGTACAAACTTTCAGCTTCATCAGGATTGCTTGCGTGAATGTATTTACTTTCAACAACCCAAATGCTAACACCTTCCATTCTACGTGTATAAACATCTCTTGCATTTTCAATAGCCATTGCTGCATCTGCTGCATGCAAGCTACCAACGTGTTTATGATCTAAACCTTGCTTGCTGCGAATGAATACTTCCCAAAGTGGAAATTCTGTTTCAGATTTATTTGAAGAAACACCACCTTCAATTTCTCCATAATCGCCGTAATAATATTTTTTTAGCAACATAGTTTTTATATTAAGCAACTTTAATTTGTTCTCTTTTTTTCTTTTTCTCTGCATAAGCAACAGCGGCTTCTCTTACCCAAGCACCATCATTCCAAGCTTTGTTTCTTGCATCTAATCTTTCCTTGTTGCAAGGTCCATTTCCTTTTACAACTTGCCAAAACTCATCCCAATTAATTGCACCAAAATCATAATGTTTTCTTTCTTCATTCCATTTTAAATCAGCGTCTGGCAAAGCCATATTCAACACTTTAATTTGTTGTACACACATATCAACAAATTGTTGTCTCAATTCATCATTGGTTTTACGTTTGATTTTCCATTTCATACTTTGATCGCTGTTAGTGCTTTCACTATCAGTTGGTCCAAACATCATTAAACTTGGCCACCACCAACGATTAATGGCATCTTGACACATTGCTTTTTGCTCTTCTGTTCCTTGACTTAAAACCAATAATATTTCAAAACCCTGACGTTGATGAAAACTCTCTTCTTTACAAATTCTCACCATTGCTCTTGCATAAGGTCCATAACTTGTTCTGCACAACATTACTTGATTCAAAATTGCAGCACCGTCAACCAACCAACCAATTGCACCCATATCCGCCCAAGTTAAAGAAGGGTAATTGAAAATAGAAGAATATTTCGCTTTGCCAGTTAGTAACTGTTCAGTCATTTCATCTCTGCTAATATTCAACGTTTCAGCAGCTGAATAAAGGTACAAGCCATGGCCGCCTTCATCTTGAACCTTTGCCAATAAAATGGCTTTACGTTTTAAAGATGGGGCTCTTGTAATCCAAGCACCTTCAGGCAACATACCTACAATTTCACTGTGGGCGTGCTGACTAATCTGACGAATATTGGTTTGTCTGTATTTCTCAGGCATCCAATCTTTTGGTTCTATCTTTATTTCTTTATCAATTTTCGATAAAAACAATTCTTCAAAATTGATTTCCATAATCAAATAATTTGGAGCAAAAATAAATGATAAAACGTGTTGATGCTAACAATTGTTAGCGATATAAGAAAGAAAGGCTTTTTAGTATACTAAATAGTAAATGCAACACAAGCTATACTTAGCTTAGTGTTAGCCGTTTTTAAAATTTCTGCTCCACAACTTTCAAGTGTGGCACCTGTAGTTACTACATCATCAACTAGCAAAACGTGTTTATTAACAATAGCTTTTTCATTTGTCAAAGCAAAAACACCTTCCATATTTTGCCAACGACTAATTCGATTTTCGTGAGTTTGCGTTTCTGTAAAAACTGTTCTAATTACAGCGTTATTGACAATTGGTTTTTCAAAAACTTCAGCAATGCCTTTACAAATCATTTCTGCTTGATTGTAACCACGTTTATACTCTTTTTTGTCATTCAAAGGCAATGGTATTAATGCTTCTACATCACTAAATCTATTGGATTGCAATAAATGATGACCTAATAATTTGCCTAAATACAAACCCACTTCTCTATTGTTTTTATACTTTAACTGCACCATTAAATGTTGCAACAAAGACTCTTTTGTAAAATAAAAACTAGATGTAGCTTGTTCAATTTTTATTCTACCCAAAAAAGTTTTTTCAATAGGATTATTAGGTGCAGTTGCAAAGTTGGTTTCTGGCAAATCTGTAAAACACTTTGCACAAAGCAAATCATTTTGATTTAATAGATCTGTTGCACAACCCAAGCAATTGTGTGGAAACAATAAGTGACTAACACTATTTGATATGTTTTGTAGAAAGGTTTTCACAAGTCAATATTAGTAAATAAATTAATATAAACCTCTTTACTTTGTTTACAAATTAACTAGATGCTCATCTTCAAAAAAGTAACTGACTTACAACATTATTTAAACAAACAACAAGCAATCATTGGCTTTGTGCCTACAATGGGTGCTTTGCATAATGGTCATATTTCTTTAATAAAAGAAAGTAAACAAAAATGCAGCATTACTGTGTGCAGCATATTTGTTAATCCCACACAGTTCAATGATAAAAAAGACTTTGATAAATATCCTATTACCATTGAACAAGATATTTTACAATTAGAATTAGCAGGTTGCGATGTTTTGTTTTTACCTACTGTTGATGAAATTTATCCAGATGGAATTGTTATAAAAAAAGATTATGAATTAGGATTTATAGAAACTGTTTTTGAAGGTGCAAAAAGACCAGGCCATTTTAATGGCGTGTGTATGGTAGTTGAACGCTTGCTGCATATTGTAAATCCAAATATGTTGTTCTTAGGACAAAAAGATTATCAGCAATGTATTGTTATAAAAAAACTGATTGAATTGATGCACAAAACAAATGATATAAAAGTTATTATTTGTGCAACAGAAAGAGAAACAACTGGATTGGCAATGAGTAGCAGAAACGAAAGACTAGACGCTATTTCAAGAGATAAAGCAAAAATTGTTTATGAAAGTTTTGTTGCTTTAAAGCAACATATAACACCACAAAATAGCAAGCTGCTAATAGATGCAGCCAAACAAGATATTTTAAACAAAGGTTTTACATTGATTGATTACCTAAGCCTTGCCAATGCCAACACACTTGAACCTGTTGATGTATGGGATGGAAAAACCGATATTGCAATTTTATTTGCAGGATTTATTGAAGGTGTTAGATTAATTGATAATATGATTTTACAATAAAATATGAACGAGAAAGATTTTGCTTAGTTTTGAATAGGTATGAGAACTCCTAGATTCACTGCGAAAATGCTTAGATTCACTGCAAAAACCTTTAGATTCAACTGAGGTAGTTTCGATTTACTGCGAAAATGCTTAGATAGATGCAACAGCATTTAGATTTATTGAAACAAGCCTTAGATTTACTGCGAAAGGATTTAGATTTAGTCAAGATTGCCTTGATGCATTGAAAAAGAGTTTAGATTTAATATAGCAAACCACAGATTTACGAATAGTGAATTTGTGGCTTTTTTTGTGGGGTAGATGGATTGAAAAAAGTAAGTGGTAACATATTGATAATACAATTTAACAAATCTATAAGAAGGAAGTAACATTTAGGACACAGTAAAATGTTTTTTTTGCTAAACATTATTTATGAGTACCACAATCCTTCCAAAAGTTTCTGTTGTTATTCCTGTTTATAACGAAGAAAAATATATCCTACAAACGCTTAATAGAATTGTATCGCAGTCTTATAAGAACTATGAAATCATTATTGTAAATAATAATTCTACAGATAATACAGATGCTATTATTAAATACTTTTTAACTAAAACACCAACCACAATAGATATTGAATATATAACAGAATATAGACAAGGTACTAACTATGCACGTGAATGTGGACGAAGATTGGCAACAGGTGATATTATTGCTTTACTAGATGCTGATTGTTTACCAGATTTTTATTGGGTAGAAAATGGAGCTAAAAAATTACAAATTAAAAATATAGTTGCAGCAACAGGTGCTTATTTTTATTATGATGCTAATATCTTTTTAAGATTATTTTCATTAGTAAGTCAACTTACTATTTTTAAATTAGTAAATCGCATTATTCAGCATACAAAAAAAGGAGCCATATTAATTGGTGGCAATGCTTTTATGAATGCAGCTTTGTTGCAACA
>JAPLER010000195.1 GCA_026391115.1 Bacteroidota bacterium
GTTTTAAAACAATCTTGCAGTTTTTTCATACTACGTGTTAACTGTGGGCAAATGCTTGCACAATGTGTAAAAAATAAATCTATAACAATTGGACTATTTTTAATGTCGTACAAACTCACAGTATCACCCATTTGGTTAACAAGCTTTATGTTTCTTGTAGTGTGCCAGATAGTATCTGTAACAGTTTTGCCATTTTTTTCTTTTTCAACTACATCGTCATATAATATTTTTTTAGGTACAACAACTGTCCCATCACTAAAATATTTTAAAATTAAATAACAAAAAACAGGAACAAGTATGGTAACACAAAGTGTGATGATGGAACTTTTTTTCATTTAATAATCTACTTTAAGAATGCTGTGCAAAAGAACGATTATTAAAACAAAATGTAAAAGTTGTTTTGGGTAATTTTTTTTAACAAAACTTTATGATAGTCTATTTAACTAGTAATTGTGTATTCAAATAACTTGCTTCCAAAACATTTTAAATGAAAAAATACATATTAGCTACGTTGCTATATTTTGCAAATCAATTGATTTTTTCGCAAATTAGTTCAAACATTGATACCTCAAAAAAAGCTACTATTGAAATTCACTTGACCAATAGCTTAAAAAAGCCATTGACAAAAGAAGAAGTTATTATTTCTTCTGACAATAGCAAACTGAATTATAAACTTATAACAGATGCCAAAGGCAATGCGAGTGTTATTGTAAAAACTGGATACAATTATATTGTAAAACTTAAAACCATTGGTGACACAACCACTTATGGCAATATTGAAATACCTGCAATCACTTCAAGACAAACTTACAGTTCTCCTTTTGTTTTAGATATGATTTACGAGCCAGCAAAAGATTATACATTTCATAATTTGGAGTTTGATGTGGCAAAAGCCATTATAAAACCATCATCATTTAAAGAACTTGATTTAGTTGTTGAATACTTGGCAAGAAAATCTGATGTAAGTATTGAAATTACTGGACATACAGATAATGTAGGAGATGATAATAGCAATAAAATTTTAAGTAAACAAAGAGCAGATGCAGTAAAAAAATATTTAGCAAAAAAAGGAATTGCTGAAACCAGAGTTCAAACAATGGGTTTGGGGGCTACACATCCCATTGCAGATAATGCCACTTTAGAAGGAAGGCAACAAAACAGAAGAACTGAAATAAAGTTTCTGGAAAAGTAAAGTTAAAATAAATGAATGGTTACCTTTCTTTGCAACTCAAAACTTTGCTATATGAAATTAGAAACAAAAATTATACACGCTGGTATGGAGCCAGATCCAAGTACAGGAGCTGTAATGATTCCTATTTATCAAACCAGTACTTATGTTCAATCTGCACCGGGAAAGCATAAAGGCTTTGAGTATGCTCGCAGCCAAAACCCTACACGTTTTGCTTTGGAAGAAGCATTAGCACAAATAGAAAATGGAAAATATGGGTTAGCTTTTAGTAGTGGTGTTGCTGCAACAGATGCTGTTATTAAATTATTGCAACCTGGCGATGAAGTAATTGCTGCTAATGATATGTATGGTGGAACGTATAGATTGTTTAGTAAAATATTTGAAAAATTTGGCATTAAATTTCATTATGTAAATATGCAGGATGTCAATAATATCAAGCCTTTTATTAATACCAATACAAAATTAATTTGGGCAGAAACACCTACTAATCCTTTGATGAATATTGTTGATATTGAAGGTTTAGCAGCTATTGCCAAAGCAAATAATGTTTTGCTTTGTGTTGATAATACGTTCGCTTCTCCTTACTTGCAAAATCCATTAGATTGGGGTGCAGATATTGTAATGCATAGTGCTACAAAATATCTTGGTGGACATAGTGATGTTATTCAAGGTTGTCTTGTAATGAATGATTTAGAGTTGAGAGATAAATTATATTTTATTCAAAAAAGTTGTGGTGCTGTGCCTGGCCCACAAGATTGTTTTTTAGTTTTAAGAGGAATAAAAACTTTGCATTTAAGAATGCAAAGACATTGTGAAAATGGAGTAAAAATTGCACATTGGTTACGTAATCACAGCAAAGTAAAAAAAGTATATTGGCCAGGATTTGAAGACTCGTCAAACTACAATATTGCAAAAAAACAAATGCGTGGATTTGGCGGTATGATTAGCTTTGAGCTAGTTGATGAAACTATTGAAGCTTGTGATAAAGTGTTATCGTCAACTCATTTATTTTCTTTGGCAGAAAGCTTAGGTGGTGTAGAGAGTTTAATAAATCATCCAGCAAGTATGACACATGCATCTATACCAAGAGAAGAGAGAATAAGAAATGGTTTAAATGATGGGTTAATACGATTAAGTGTAGGTGTTGAAGATGTAGATGATTTAATAGAAGATTTAAGCAATGCAATAGGGTAATAAAATATTTTTATAAAATCTAAAAAAATATTTTGCAAAAAGTTTCATTCCCCTACTTTTGCAGTCCTTTAACAAAAAGGCGGGAGGTAGTTCAGCCCGGTAGAATACTTGGTTTGGGACCAAGGGGTCGCAGGTTCGAATCCTGTCCTCCCGACTACTTAAAGATTAAACCCCTTGATTATCAAGCGGTTTCTTCATTTTAAGACCTTTGTTTAGGAAATTTTTAGTCCAATTTTTACAATACTCAAAATAACTCTATTTGAAATTA
>JAPLER010000209.1 GCA_026391115.1 Bacteroidota bacterium
CAGTATTTTTCTCCAGTCGTATTCTATAGCATTTGCACACCCTAATACAAAAGAAGCTATACATTTTGAAATTGAAATGCCCGAATTGTGGAAGAAATATGGGTTGTAGCATTTTAATTACCGAGCCATTTTATAAAAGTCAAGCCGAGGTTCGTGTCTCAAGAAACAGCAAAAGAAACAGGATTGTGGGATACGAACCAATGCAAAAGAAGCGGAATAATAAAAACCCTCGAAGCAATGCTTCGTGGCTTTTTTGTTGGTAAATGGTTTTGGTAATGAAACCTAAGTCAAATTGTTTTAGAAAAACAAGGTTGTTTTCTTTACTGGAAAAGCAAGTATTTTTAGCTGCATAAACAATTTTTCTTTGCTGCACGAACAAGTTGTCTTTACTGCAAAGAATAGTTGATGATGCTACAAAGAAATTTGCTATATCACTTCTATATTATGCAGGAAAGAGTCGTAATCATCACTTCTTTTTTTGCAATAATTACCAGCTATCCACTAGTACTACTTTCAGATAATCAAATTAATTTACCTAATATAAACCACCGATAGTTTATTTTCGTTTCAAATTAACTACTATGAAAAGTAAAGTATTCATTGTTGCATTATTACTATCTTTTAAGCTATTAGCACAGGATGCGGTAAGCTATCAACTTCCCCCACAAGACATTGCAGACTTATTACTGGCAAAGCCTACACCTGCTGTAAGTATAGATAGCAAAGCAGCCTGGATGTTGCTGAGTGAACGTAACAGCTACCCAAGTATAGAAGAGCTGGCAATGCCTGAACTGAGAATAGCCGGCTTAAGAATTAATCCTAACAACTATAGTTTAAGCCGTCAGAGTTTTATCAACAATTTTACCTTACAACAAATTGCAACCAATAAAGGTTTTAATATAGCCGGTTTGCCGTTGCCTTTAATGGCAAGTGGTGTAAGCTGGAGTCCCAATGAAACTAAAATTGCTTTTATACAAAACAATCCCAAAAACATTGATTTATATGTAATAGATGTGGCTGCACATAAAGCAGTAAAAGTGAATAAAAAGTCTTTGAATACTGTGTTGGGCAATTCTTATACTTGGTTAGATGATAATACTATTGTGTATAAAGCAGCTACTCAACCAGCCAATGCAGCACCAGCAAAACCTCTGGCACCAAAGGGACCAACAGTGCAGCAAAATTTAGGTAAAGCTGCACCCAGCGTTACGTATCAGGATTTAATTAAAAGCCCTTACGATGAAGCGTTATTTGATTTTTATGCAACCAGTGAGTTAATACAAATTAAAAATGGTGTAGAAACTGTTATTAGCAAACCTGCTATTTACAGCAGCTACACAGCATCTCCAGACAAAAAATACTGGTTAATAAAAACCCTACATAAACCATTTAGTTATTTGGTTGGTGCAAGTGGTTTTCCTAGCACTGTAGCTATATACGATGCTGCTGGCAAATTTGTAACACAACTGGCAGAATTGCCCAGCACAGAAACCAAACCAAGTGGTTACGATAATGTACAAAATGTGCAAAGGACTTTTGACTGGCGAGATGATGAAGCAGCCACAGTTACTTGGTGTATGCCTTTGGATAGTGGTTTAATAAAAAAGCCAACGGAGTATCATGATATGGTATATGCTTTATCTGCTCCATTTAATGTAGAACCAAAAGAATTGTTTAAAACAAAAATGCGTTATCGTGGTGTGCAATGGGGCAATGAGAATTTGGCTTTAATATCTGAGGGTAGTCAAGCAAAGCAAATGACAAAAATCAGTTACTTCAATCCGTCTTCAGGTGCAGTAAAAGTGTTGTATGAAAAACCAAGTACAGATGCTTATAGTTTTCTAGGTTACCCTGCAACGTATAAAAATAAGTTTGGCAGAGAAGTGATTCAAACTACAGATAATGGCACTAAAATATTAATGAACAATACCACAGGATCATCGCCAAAAGGCGATTTGCCTTTTTTATCAAAATGGGATATAGCCACTGGAGAAAATGAAATTATTTGGCGTTGTTCAGAAGGAACATTTGAATATGTTACTGATGTGTTGAATACATACCGCCTAACATTATTGGTACGCAAAGAAAACAAAACCACACCACCCAATTATTTTATAAAAGATATCATTGCAAAAATTGCAGACAGACCTTTAACCAATTTCACCAATCCTTACAAAGCTATTGAAGGTGTAAGTAAAGAACAAATAAAATACAAACGTGCTGATGGTGTGGACTTAACCGGAACCTTGTATTTGCCTAAAGGTTATAGTAAAGAAAAAGATGGTACTTTGCCTGTATTAATATGGGCTTATCCAAGGGAGTTTCAAAATGTTGCCGATGCTGCACAAGTGCGTGGTAATCAAAATAGATTTACGACGATTAGCTGGGCATCGCCAATATTTTTTGTTACACAGGGTTTTGCGGTTTTAGATAATGCCGAAATGCCCATAGTAAGCACCATTGCTGATAAAAAACCTAATGATGATTTTATTAATCAACTACAACTTAATGCCGAAGCTGCAATTAATAAATTAAGTGAAATGGGAGTTGGGGATAAAAACAGAATGGCTGTGGGTGGTCATAGTTATGGTGCTTTTATGACAGCCAATTTGCTGGCACATACCCATTTATTTAAAGCTGGTATAGCACGTAGTGGTGCATATAATAGAACACTTACTCCATTTGGTTTTCAGAATGAAGAACGTACTTACTGGCAAGCACCACAATTGTATTATGAGATGAGCCCATTTAGTTATGCTGATAAAATTAAGACACCGCTTTTATTAATTCACGGTGATAGCGATGATAACCCAGGCACTTTTCCTATTAACAGTGAACGATTGTTTAATGCTATAAAAGGCAATGGCGGCACAGTTCGATTTGTGAGTTTACCTTATGAAGCCCATAGCTACAGAAGCAAAGAAAATCTTTTGCATATGCTGTGGGAAATGAACAATTGGCTGGATAAGTATGTTAAGAAATAACTATAATTGCTATATACCGTCCACTGCAATCCATTACATTAAGTATTTTCTTATTTTTTGTAAAAAGATAACCAATGCAATGGATAATATATGTTAGTTGCAATGAAGAAACGAATTGTTAGTAAAGCCTGCTATTGCTGCAATAGCAGGCTTTACTGTGCAATAAACTGCTATACATATACACAGATGAACTTTTACTTGTGTTTTTGAAATTATTTTATTTTCAATATATTTTGAAATTTCAACAAGCAACTTAATACGAGTGTTGATTGTATTTATTTAAACTAAGAATTATTCAAACAAAGGTTTATTACTATTATTGCGTTTAAGCATTACATCAACTTCAACCATATTTAATGAAAAGATTAATTACCCTTGTTACAGCTGTAGTTTTATTACTCAATGCAAATGCACAATACAATACTTTAAAAATACCTGATACACTATCGGGCACTACATTTAACTTAACATTAAAAGACACATTTGCACAGCTTAAAACAGGCAATCAAACTGTTACAGGAGCTATAAACAATAATAACTTTTGGGGACCAACATTAATTATGAATAAGGGTGATGTTGTGCATATGAATGTGCAAAATAAATTAAACGATTCTACAACCATTCACTGGCACGGTATGCACTTGCCTGCAGTTATGGATGGTGGTCCACATCAGGTAATTCCTATAAATACTATTTGGCAACCTTACTGGACAGTTAAGCAACAAGCAGCCACATTGTGGTATCACCCACACCTGCATGAAATGACACAAGAACATATTACCAAAGGGATTGGTGGATTTATAATAATAAGAGATGCAGAAGAAGCTGCATTGCCATTACCGAGAACTTATGGTGTAGACGATATTCCACTAGCATTAACTAGCAGAAGATATGATGCATCTAATGCATTTGTATATACCAATTGTTCTTATGGCGACTCAATGTTAGTTAATGGTACACCCAATCCACAGGTAAGTTTACCTAAGCAATTTGTGCGTTTTAGAATTTTAAATGCCGAAATGCAACGTGCATATAATTTAGGCTTTAGCGATGGTAGAACTTTTTATGTAATAGGTAATGATGGAGGCTTATTAAATGCACCAGTTGCTGTTACCAGAATGATACTTGCGGTAGGAGAGAGGGTTGAAATATTAGTAGATTTAACTGCAGATGCAGTCGGCAGTTCATTAGATTTAAAAGCGTATAACAGTGGCTTTGCTATTGGTTTTCCTGGTGGAGAACCTAATACCACAGGGCAGTTTGGAAGTTATTTAAACAATAAAACATTTAATTTACTGCATATTAAAGTAGTAGCTGCAACAGCTAATGCTATTACGATCAAGCCTACAACTTTAATTAATAATACATACTGGACAGCGGCGAATGCAACAGTTAATAAAACAGTTGCAGTTACAGGCGGTACACCAGGTAGCGATTTTACCTTAGATAACAATGCATTTAGTTTAACTAGAATTGATAAAACTGTAAACCTTGATGCGATTGAACAATGGACCATTACCAACAACAATGTATTTGGACATACATTTCATATACACGATATAGAATTTAAAATTGTAGCACGAAGCAGTGGGACTATTAATACTTACGAGTCGGGTTGGAAGGATGTTTTGTATTTACCAAGAGGCGAGTCTGCAACTTTTGTTGCTAAGTTTGATGACTATGCCGATTCTATTCATCCGTTTATGTATCACTGCCATTTCTCTCCACATGAAGATGCAGGTATGATGGGGCAGTTTGTAGTAAAAAGTACTGGTTCACTACCTATTAATCTTATAAGTTTTACTGCAGCTTTAAATAATAAGCAAGTCTTGCTAAATTGGGCAGTTTCTAATTCTTTACTAACTAAATCTTTTTCTATTGAAAGAAGTACAAATGCTGCTGATTGGACAACTTTGGGTTCAGTTAATACTAATAATACAGCCAATAACGAAACATATACTTACATAGATGCATCACCCAACTTTGGTGTAAATTATTACAGGTTAAAGTTTAATGATAATGATGGCAAAAGCTATTATTCAAATATACAAACTATAGAAATAGGAAGTAATGCTTTTTATTTTAGTGTATATCCCAATCCTGCACAAAGTAAATTATACTTTAACTTCAACGACCCAAGTTATGAAGTGTATTACATTACCATTACAGATAAATTGGGTAGAACAATGTATATGCTACCTAAACCTCAATTACAAAGTGGGTTAGATGTAAGCAAATTGGCAAAAGGTATTTACTACCTGCAAGTTACCGATAATAAAACCAAGAAAACAGTAACTCAAAAATTTGTTAAAGGCTAATTAAAAGAAATGAATAAAATAGTTATTCTGTTATTTGTGTTGTTAACAGCCTTTACTGTAAATACAGAAAAGCCAATTCCTTCAATGCTTCATAAACAAGTCAATGATTTTAGCTTAAAAGTCACAGACAATACATTCTTTTCATTAGCTAATAATAAAGATGCAAAAGGATATATTGTAATATTTACTTGCAATCATTGCCCATTTGCCAAGTTGTATGGTAAGCGTTTAAATCAATTAAATACTAAGTACAAAAAGTTGGGTGTACCGCTAATAGCTATTAATTCTATGGATACTTTGGTGTACGAAGAAGAAAGTTTTGAACTAATGCAAGTAAAAGCTAAAACGGCTAAATACAATTTTCCTTATTTGCAAGATGCTATGCAATCTGTGGGTAAAAGTTTTAATGCTGCACACACACCACAAGCATTTGTTATTTGGCAAGAAAATAGTAAATGGATTGTAAAGTATAGTGGGGCTGTAGATGATAATGGCGAACATCCAGAAAAAGCAACTGCTTATGTTGCAAATGCTGTAGATGAGTTATTAAAAGGCATTAAAGTATCTAAGCCAGAAACACAAAGTTTTGGATGTAGAATATTTTATAGAAAATAAAGACAGGTCCATAGTTGCTAATTAATTTCCTTTTCTAAGGCTTCTTTTATTCTTTGTTTTGTGTTAGCGTCCATCTTGATATTTTTACTTTGCTTTTGTTGTAATAATTGTAAAATAAAATCTGTTTGCTTTTTAAATAGCTTGCATATATCACAAATAAATAAATGGATAGCTAGCTGTAAATTTTCATAGATACTTAGTTTGGTTTCTTGTTTTTTACTGATTAAAAAACTAGCCTCCCTGCACGATATTTTAATGTTATTACTCATACTATAAATTTATCCAATTTTTTTCTAGGCAAGCCCTAATTTGCAATTTAGCTCTATGCATTAATACCCAATAGTTTTGTGTTGTAATACCTAATGTTTCACAAATATCATTTGTCTCAATATCTTCCAAATACTTCATAGAAAAAACCGATTGCTGAATAGCTTTTAACTTGCTTTTGCATTTAGATAGAATGCTGTAAAATTCTTTGGTATCAATCGTATTACTACTATCAATATTCCATTCTTGGGCTTTTGTATTCTCTTTAAAATGTCCATCATCTCCAAAAAATAAATCATCATTTTCGTCATTTCCAGCAAGAACTTCTTTATGGGTTGATGCCTTTCGGTAGTAGTCAATAATTTTATTTTTGCAAATGGTATATAGCCAGTTTTTTTCAGATGCAGTACCATTATAAGTATCTCTAGCTCGCCAAGCACTCAAAAAAATTTCTTGTACAATATCTTCTGCTTGCGTAGTGCTATTTACCCTTTGTAAAGTAAAAGTATACAGAGCATCGCTGTAATTTTCAATCCACTTTTCAGGATTCAGTAATCTATTATTAATCATTACAAATTTTTCTGGTGTCAAAGTAAAATGATTATTTTATTTTACATTTTTTTATTTAGCCTCATCAACTTTTTAATACGTTACAATGAGAAATAACTATCAAATGATACTAACATTTTAATGTTTTTAATAGTAAAACTAGATTTATAGGGTATTTTGTCCACATTTCTTTTTAAAAATTTGTATATTTCAAATCAATTCCTCTACTTTTGCAATCCCAAAAAAAAATATGTCTAAACAAAACTTAATTAAACAAGATGGAATTATTCTAGAAGCCCTGAGTAATGCTATGTTTAAAGTAAGATTGGAAAATGGACACGAAATTTTGGCAACTATTAGCGGTAAAATGAGAATGCACTACATTAGAATTTTGCCAGGTGATA
>JAPLER010000081.1 GCA_026391115.1 Bacteroidota bacterium
AATAACACTATCAAACAATTTTTGACTTTCAAGGGTTAGTTTGTCGTAGTTTATTTCTATTTGTGGTATTAAATCTAGTAACGTATTTATTTTACCTTCTACATCTAAAAATTTATTCAATACAACAACACTTTTGGCTTCAAGCAAGCACCAACCGCTTTGAAAATTACCTCTTTCATAACGCACAGTATAAGATGCCTCTTTTAAAATACTTTCTAATTTATCTAATGTAGATTGATTTAGTTTCATTTGCACGGTTGCTTTACAATGTAAAATTAAGTTCTACTGTGCTTGAAATGGTATTAGTTTTTCCACATTGTGTTATTGTTATTTTTTTATACCAAGTTTTTGTTCCAAACCTTGTTTTCCCCAACGCATCAAAACATTATGATTGTATATAAAAATGGGCTTCAACAAAAATGCTAAGCTATTCATCCAAGTTTTATTGGTAACAATATTCCAATAATAAGTAACTATAGTAACACCATCTTTTTCTTTAAACATCCAAGTGCCATTTCCTTCAAGTTCTCCAAATGCAGTTCCAGAAAGCTTTTTGCAATATTCAAATTCGGTAAGCCTCATATCAAAACTTAGCTTATAAGGCAATTTACTTTTCCAAGTATATCTTCTAATACTATCAATTCCATTTTCATTGCCCTTTTCTAATTCAGATACATCAACTACGCCTCTCCACCAATTAGCCCATTCTGTAGAATTATAGATTAAAGCCCATACTTTTTCAATAGGTGCATTAATTTCCCAATATGTTATAAACGAGTAAGATTTAGCCATAATGTGCTTTTAGCAATCTACGGCAAATTGAAAGGAAAAGTTTTGAAAACCTGAAACTAAATCTGCAAAATTTGATTTCAACTATTAATTAATCACTGTTTTTCGTAATATAATGTGGGGTCATCTGCCCAGCCATTGTGTGCCAAAAAAATAAGTTGATTACCTACAAACCTTATTGAGTCGGTTTGTGAAAACGGAAAACGATTATTAATAAAATTTCTTTTCAAATAAAAGTCGCCTGATGTGTTGGTATTTGTGATGGTATATGTACCACTATCTCTACTAATAATTGAGGAAATTGGGTTTGCTGTTTTAAAACTATCAATACTGTAAAACTCAATATTAATGCCGTTTCCAGGCAAATAATTCATATTCCCTGCCATACTACCTTCAGATTTTCTAAGTTCCTATTTGGTTGATGAAATAGTTTGTGCAGTTGTATTACTATTAATGTTGGGTGTTGTTTTTTTACAAGCAATTGCTATAAAAAAAATAAGAGTGACAAATAATATTTTTTTCATTTAAGTGTTTTATAGTATGACACATAAACATTTGAAAACATTGCAAGAGAATTAATTTTTATTGCGAGTTGAAAGAGCTTTTTCATATTGGGCAATATAATCTTCAACAGTAACTTTTTTTGCCAATTCTTCTATTAGCTTTAAAGGTATATCTTCTGGCTTTTTAAATCTTATACAACCTTTACCCATATCTAATTTTTTTGCAGAATACTTATTCCACTCCTCTGTAAACCAATCTAACAAAGGATTTGACATATACAATCCTAAATGGTGAATAGAGATATGATTTTTTTGAGAAGCAACACTTATAAACCCCAAAGGCAATTTAGGGTCACAATGATAACCATTGGGATAAATGGAATGAACCAATTCCTTCCCTAAAACCTTGTGGCAAATTATCTTTAAGTACTTTTCTTAACGCAATAATTATTGGTTTTCTATCTTCAGATAATTCACTAATATATTCTTCTACAGTTGTTGCTTTCGATGGCATAATTTATTTTTTAAAATAAGTGATAAAATAATTTAACAATAGCAATTTATAATAAGCTTACCTCATAAAAAATCACCAACTTCTATTTTCTCTTAACATTTTAATATGTGCAGTATGATGTTTCCCATGCCAAGCATATAAGCCTAGTAAATACCATAAACTCATTTCTCTATTATGTTCTGGGTGCACAACAGTTCTATTCCAATCTTCGTCTTTTAAATTTTTAATTGTTGCCAACCAACGTTGGTGGATGGCAAATAAAATTGTGATAGAAACATTTATAGGTATAGCTTTCACGTCATCAAGTTTGGCCCATTCATTTTCTAAGTATGGCTTTATGGTTGGATTATCTTCAGTTAACCCAAGTTTAAATCTTATGTAAGCATTGATATGACTATCTGCAACGTGATGTACCACTTGTCGTAAAGTCCAACCACTAACTCTATAAGTCGTATCTAATTGAAATTCATCTAGATTAAGAATAACATTTTCTAATTCCTGTGGTAAAAACTCAATATCTGCAAGCCATTTTTCTTTTTGTTGTTCAGAAAAAGGTTGGGGTTCATATTTACCAATAGGGTAGCGTGGGTCAAGCATATTTAAAATTTAGAGTAAGATTTTACCAAATAAACTCGACTCCTGCATTTGGGTTCTCTAGTTTATAATTTTTTTCAACACCATTAGCAGTGGCATTAATAATATTACTTTGTTTTTCTTGAAATTCGTACAACAAATTACAGTTTACATTAAGTTTTTTAATTGCAGTTATATTAGCAACTTCAACATAAATCCAAACACTTTCTTTTTGAATTTCGTAGCCAATATATTTTAATGCCTGTGGTTTATCATTTATGGCTAAATGTAATTTGCTTTGTATGTAGTTTGATACTACTTTATTTACATCGGCTTTAGCTGAACCATTTGCCAAATCTACATTTTGCTTGTAATTTTTTTTAAGTGTACTTTCTAAGTCATCTGTAAAAACCCTAACGCTTATTTCTACATTTTTATCTTTTACATTATGTTTTATATCTACAACACTTACAAAAAATGGGTGTAGCAGCGATAAAAAAGAAGATAATATTAATGACTTAAAGAAAAGCATAAATGTGAACGAATGTGTGTTTAATATTTAGCAACTATTTTGTGTCTTTCTCTTGTTATGTAAACAAACCCAATAATTATGTTCATAAGAAGTAAGCCTATAACCCACAATATTTTTGCTGATAATTCAATCTTCTTTGATTGCATTATTTCGTACACAGCAAAACCAGTAAAAATAATTGAACTAATAAAACCAATTTGCAATAACAAATCTGCACTTGGACGATGTAATATTTTTTGTAATGCCCCCAAAATTATTACTGCTGCACCAATAAAATAAAACGTTGTAAGGGTTTGTTTATTCATTCAATCTAGTTTTGTACTCTTTCGAAATATTTACCTGTGAATTTGTAGACAATTTTTTTATTGGTTATTCTACCATTATCAGCAATTACAGGAAACGAAAATTGTTTTTTTGCTTTATCAAATACAATTGATGTTTCAATATTCTGATTCAAGTTATCATTAACAGATGAAGAAAAGTCAAGATCATATCCAATTGAGTGCTTTACACCAGATTTTGTCTTAATAAGTCTTGCATTTTCGTTTAGCTTCTCATTTTCAATTGTGTAAACATCAACTTCATAATACCTTAAAGCAGAGCTTCCAACTGCAACTGAATTAAGTAAATAATAAGTACTACTATCAGTTTTAATTTGCATAATATCGTAGTACATAATACCCCCTGCACCATTATATAATCCTACTGTATCTGTTGCTGCTTTAGAGAACGTTTTTGTTCCAAAACAATATTGCTTCACATCTTGAAAAATTCTCATAGTTCCACCCAACCAGGTATTCCAACTAAATATTCTAAAATTATTATCTTCAGAAGTTAAAACTATCAAACCCAATGAATCAAACCCTTTAAAATCATAATTAATAGATTTGGGTTTTCTAGTAACTTTTAGTAATAAAATTTGAAAATCCTGATTTGCTTTTTCCAGTGAGTCATAACTATTTTCATAATCGTGCTTATCAAAACTCCAGTATGAAATTTTTTCAAAAGCATTTTTTAGTTTTTTCAAATCTGCTTTCTCTGTTTGAGCAAACGACAATGAAAAAGTTACTATAAAAGCTACAAAAGCAAAAACTATTTTCATTTATTTAAAATTAATGTTGTTTAGGCATCAACGCTTGCATTGGATTTACACCATTGCTACTTCCACGTGCTGCTTGCTTAGCTTTAAATATGCTAAACTTACTTGGCTCTGCATCTACATTTCCCCAAGTATTATTGCTCTCATTTACATCAGCAGTTTCTTTCATTGGGTCAAGTTTTATGGCAGTTGCTTTTTTTATAGTCATAAAAACTTTGCTTACTTTATTTTCGTTTCTACGCCAAATTTGTGCAGGTATTCTTTCAATTTCTTTAGTTCCATCTTCAAACGTAAACTCAACAATAATAGGCATTACAAGACCACCTTTATTACTAAAACTTATTTCATATAAATGAGTATTACTGTATTTACTTTTCTCATCATTTGTTAATACTTCTCTTCCACCTCTATCACTTACAGGAACTTTTATTGTGCTATCATAAGCAGGATTTCCTCTATCATAACCCCAATAAAAATCTCTTAAACTTTCATCTGCATCTACTGCAAATACAATTCTTTTATCTTCTCTGTTTCTTATTTTACTAATATCTTCAAAAGCATTAACCAATGGTTTAGATAAACTCACTGTTTTGTTTTCATTGTTTGTTGGTGCAGGCATAGCAACATCTGCAAATACTGCGTGTTTAACTGTATCAATAGCAATATCACAAGGATCTATACTATAAAACCAACCACGCCAAAACCAATCTAAATTTTCGCTAGTAGCATCGTTCATTGTTCTAAATAAATCTGCTGGTGTTGGGTGTTTAAAAGCCCAACGTCTTGAATATTCTTTAAAACCAAAATCAAACAACTCACGCCCGACAACTGTTTCACGTAAAATGTTTAAACCACAACTTGGTTTTGTATAAGCATTGTTGCCTAGTGAAATTAAATTTTCACTATTAGTCATAATAGGCTCAAGTTGTTCTTTTGGCAACTTCATATAATCTACTGCTCCAAATGCTGGTCCACGACGAGTAGGAAATTTATTATCCCACAATTCTTCAGTTAAATATTCAACAAAGCTGTTTAATCCTTCGTCCATCCAACTCCACTCACGTTCATCGCTATTAATAATCATTGGAAAAAAGTTATGTCCTACTTCGTGAGTAATTACACCAATCATTCCATTTTTATTAGCTTCTGTATATGTACCATCTTTTTCTGTTCTACCATAGTTAAAACAAATCATTGGATACTCCATTCCATTGGCAGCTTCTATACTTTGTGCTACAGGGTATGGATAAGGAATTGTAAATTTAGAATAGGTTTTAATAGTATGTGCTACAACTTTGGTACTGTAAGGTCTCCACAAATGATACGCTTCCTTACCATAAGCACTCATACACATTACTTTTTTACCTTCAACCATTGCAGGCATTGCATCCCAGCAAAATTTACGAGAACTGCCAAATGCAAAATCACGTACCATATTGGCACTAAAATTCCAAGTTTTTTTTGCAGTGCTTTTTGTTTTTTCTGCATCCGTAGCTTCGTCTAAAGTTACAATTTCAACTGGCTCTTTTGCTACTTGTGCTTTTGTCCAACGTGCTTGTTGTTTTGCATTTAAAACTGTTGTGTAATTGGTACATTCGCCTGTTGCCATAACAATATGGTCAGCTGGTGTGGTAATAGCAACTTTATAGTTTCCAAAAGTTAAAGCAAACTCACTATTACCAGTAAACTGATGGTTTTGCCAACCTTGATAATCGCTATACACACATAAACGAGGAAACCATTGTGCCATAGTAAATAAATAATTGCCATCCTCTGCAAAATATTCATAACCACCTCTACTAAACTCTGCAATTCTATCTGGTATTTTATAACTCCAATTGCATTTAAAAGTAAATGTTTGTCCAGGTTTTAAGGGACTTGGCAAGTCAATACGCATCATTGTTTTATTGATAGTGTATTTTAAATTTTTACCAAGTGCATCTGTTAATAGTGAAATTTTATCGCCATAACCATTATCAGTTTTGGCTTCTTCCAAACGTTGTAGCGTAGTAATATTTACATCTTTACCAAACGATGAGCTGTTTTGGTAATTGGCATTATTTACGCTGTTGTGTTGGTTTTCATCTAGCTGTAGCCAAATGTACGTAAGCACATCTGGGCTATTATTGTAATAAGTAACAGTTTCGCTACCTGTAAGTTTCAAATTTTTTTCATCAAGTTCACACTTAATATCATAATCGCAACGTTGTTGCCAATATTTGTGGCCAGGTGCACCACTTGCTGTTCTGTACTCATTTGGTGTTGGTAACATTGTACCCAAAGCTTCAAACTTATTGCCGTGATTACTTGTAGGATTGTGTGGTGTGTTTTGAGCTATTAAGCTAAAAACTAAAAGTGAAAAGCCAAGTGTTAAAAACTGTTTCATTATGATTGATGATTAATTATTGATTATTATTTTTATTATTCTGCTGCGGGAATTTTACTCCAATTTTCTCCAATTTTTATTCTGTGTATTTGCATATCGCTTACCTTAAATTGCTTTGCCAAAAGTTTTGAACTTTTGTTTTGATTCAATCCTTTTTTTATGAGCATTACTTTTGGCACGGATAATTTGGCGTTGTTTAATTTACCAGCAGGGCTATTTTTTCTAGCAATAACAGCAGGGCTTTTTTGTTGGTGAGCTATGTTTTCTTCTTTAGTCATCCAACGCAAGTTTGCTGCGGTATTGTTATTTTTATTATAGTCTAAATGTGCAACAAAAATTTGATTTGGTTTTGGCTTTGCCAAAAAATAAAGTGCAACCAACCTGTGTGTTAAAAAGCTAATATTTACAACACGTTTTTTATTAGTAACAGCAATTTCTTTGGTAATATTTTTTCTCATATTAGCCCACAATGCAGTTGCCTCATTTATTGTAGCATTAGATGCTTTTTCTCTTTTTAAAGCCCATATTTTTTTTTCTTGTTTTAATGCTTGAGCTTTAAGTATATCTAATTTATGCTGCAACTTGCTATCTCTAGGTAGCATCAATTTTGTTTTATAAACATTATAGCCTTCTACATTTCCACCTTTAATAATATTGCCATTGGTTGCTGAATGCACTGTTTTTAATCTTCCAAAGTTTGATACTTGCAACTTTACAGTATTCGTATATTCAAAGTCCACATTGAAGTTTACATCTTTCCAATATTCTATATTTCCTAAATATTTTGAGTACATATTAAAATGGTTTTCGTAATGCTGCAATGTATAGTGCAATACCAAGAATAACTCCACTTACAAAAACCAAATATTCTCTTTTGTTAGTTTTAAGCAGATGGGTACAAATTAATTGAATAAGCAGCAATATGATGACAAAAATTATTTGGGCGGTTTCAATACCCAAGTTTGCAGCTAAAAGTTTTATGACTAATCCATTGTTTCCAATAATCATTTTTAAATCGTTGCTAAAACCCAATCCATGTATTAAACCAAAGAAAATTGCTACCCAATATATTATAGGAAATCTAGATTTATAAGCTTTGCCTTTATCAAACAAATTACTAAATGCAGTAATAGCAATAGTTAAGGGAATAAGAAATTCAATCCACTGCTTTGAAAAGTCAATAACATTTAATACAGAGAAACCTAGTGTAATGGTATGACCAATAGTAAAGGCAGTAATAAGTACCAGCAACTTTTTCCAATCGCTAAATTGATAACGCAAAGTAAGTGCTGCCATAAATAGCAAATGGTCTAATGCTCCAATATTGGCAATATGGTCAAACCCTATTTTAAAGTAAATGGAGAAATTGTTCATTGTAGAATCATTTGCCACAAATGCAAGAATGTATTTTCATTCGTGCATTCGTAGCTTTATAATCAATTTAAATACTTTAAGCTGTTTGAGTGAAAGCTACTCAACTATCAACTTGCTATTGTATACCTCATTATTTAATAGCGTTACTTGCACCATATAAAACCCTTTGCCTATAGCTTTTGCATTCAGTGTTTGAAGTTTATCGTTGTTACTTGTAATTTTATTCACTACAATTTGCCTACCCATTTCATCAAACAGTTTTATCTCTTTAATACTTTGTTTGCAGCTAATGGTTACTAAGTCTTTTGCAGGATTTGGATAAATAATAAGTTGGTTTGTAGTCTTTAGATCTTGGTCTTTGTTTGAAACTTTTTGAGTTAAAGTAATATTGTGTAGCTTGTAGTTATTATCCCAAGCTTCAATTGCAGTAATATCATTATTAATACCTAATTCCAAATTACCTATTCCTAATTCCTTTGCACGAAGCACCAAAGTAAACAATTCACTCCCATCTTCTAATGTTATTGATTGAGCGTTTTTATCTGTCCATAGCATAGCAATATTGCCTGTAGCATTTGCTTTTGTTGCGTTGTATTCAAAACCTGTAAGGTTTTTGAAACCTTCCAGGTTTACAAATTCATACTTGGTATTATCAAAATGCAATGTGTATTGCAATGCAGCAAGATCTTTAAAGTTGATAGTTGATAGTATATAGCGTGTAGTTGATGCCTGTTGTTTTCTATCCACTATCAACTCTACACTTTTAACTGATTGCCTTGCCACAGCAGGATTCCAATCATAATTTACATCGCCCAACTTTACGCCAATAAATGTTTGATTGGTTTGGTTACTTGTTAAATTGGTAAATGAAATAGAATCTTTAAAAGGAAATGGATTGGTAGTATCTGGGAATACATAAGCACTATCTACAAATTCCCAAAGCCTGTCTGTTTTTATAGTGCCAACTGTTTTGGTAAATGTAGTATCTGTACCCAATATCAAACGTTTTATACGCAGCACATCTGTTGCATTAACTACCTTATCTCCATTAACATCTGCTGCTATTAATTTATAAGCATTATTTAGTTTGGTAGTATTTAGTATGTGCCTTTGTGTTAATAATACATCCACACTGGTTATACCATTTGACTTTGAGACTTCATTTAACTTACTACATTTTAAAGTGTAGTTTGCTGTGCTTAAATTGTTGAAATCATACTGTCCTGTAGAAGTAGTTATTACACTGTCTTTTGCCTGACCTGTATAGTATTTTGCTTTTGTGTTAGGTACAAGTTTTTTCATTGGCGTAATTATACTACCTGCAATACTATATGTTGTTGTGGTTTGTGGTACTATAGTTGCCCAACTTTGTGCTACTGAATTTATACCAATATGGCCATTAAAAACTGTGCTTGATGTGTTCCAAGGAAAAACAACTCTTGTAATAGCTGTTGCATCTGAATTACCTGAAATAAAAAAAGTTGGCGTTGTGGGCTCAGGTAAACTTAAATCGGGATCAATAAAAACAGAAACAACATCATTAGAGGTTGAGCCTGTTTTAAACTCATATTTCATTACTATCAAATAATCCTGATTTGTATTGTAGGTATTTGTATTCCAGGTTGTACCGCCCGAACTTTTACTTATACCAAATTTAACAGACCCTCCCGAAGCATTTTGCACATATAGTCTACAGGGTACATTAAAACCATTGTCCATTAATCTTACAATTTGCTTATTAGTTCCAGAGCCATTTTGTTGATAGCAATTTACTAGTATAGCCACATAAACAGCACCAGAATTTATGGTTTTACCTAAACTTTTTCCAGGCCCATCCGCGGTTTGGAAATTTGTTGTATCACTACACAACAATGCTTTTGTTGGATTACCCAATACAGGATGTGACATTGTCATATCTACTATTTTTGAATAAATACAACCTATGCCAACACAAGATCCTGTGCCATTGCCTAAACTGGGGGTAGCAGCAGAATAACCATTTTGCCCATCAATTTTGCCAAGATTAAAACTAGAAAAATCGTCAAAAATCAGGTTTTGACAATATGATGAACTGATGATAAAAAATGATAAAATAGTAAAGAATAATTTCATATAGCAAGATATTTTATAAAACAAATATATGATGAATATACTGTTAAATAACTCATCATTATCATTAAGATTGCAGCTTTCTGTTAGGGCTTTATAGGCTTATTCAAAAGGTTTAAATAAACCTGTCAAGTTTTTGATGCACTAATGGGAAAAATATTCATGCAATCGTGACTATTGTAGCTAAAATTTCTACACTCTATTAAAATCTGCTTTCCAGTTTTTAACTAGTTGTTTAATTTCTTTAGACGATAGGTTTTTATCAATAGCCAATTGTATTAAAGCAAGCCACTCATCATCGCCTGCAAAACGCAAAGCAATAATTTGTCCCATTCGCAATTGGCTTGGCAATAGCTTACCTGTTGCTGCAAAATGTCTTAGGTTTTCTTCGGCACGTATTGCCCTGTCTTGTGCTTTTAAAGCAAATGCACGGGCAAACCAAGCTGTTAAAATACCAGCAATAGTTAATGCTGTAATTAATGATGCACTATAAAAGTTATCGCAACTGCTGTGGCATAAATTTACAATACTACCAATAAACACAGCTAATAATATTAGCCATAAAACATAATGATACAAAGGCACCATTCTAGAATGATTTTTAAAATTTTGTTGTTCCATAATTTTTTTTGTAAAGCTAAGGTTATGTGTTTTGATAGTTACATAAAATACATTAGTAGTAATGATTTTACCACAGTAAAGGTGATAAAATGGTTTGCCATTTACCATTTCAATTATATTTGTACAACAGTTAAAGTTACAGCCTGTGATTTTACTTAAGAATTAATGCAACAGTTAAACAACATAAAACATAAACTGCAACAACTTGTGAAGCAGTACCTGCAATTGCAAAAAGAAAATATGCAGTTGAGAGAGAATGCTGCAGTATATACACAAACCATACAACAACAAAAAACTGCTATTGATGATTTGAAGAAAAAACTAGATGTAACACAGTTGCAACAATTGCAGTTGAGCAAACAAGATAAAGTTGCTATTGAAAAAAGAATTAACAACTACATTAAAGAAATAGACATTTGTCTTTCACTTTTAAACAAATCATAATATGGCAGAACTGATACCTGTGAGTGTAGTAATTGCAGATAGAACTTACAGATTAAAAGTTGCTGCAACAGACGAAGAAGTTTTACGCAGCACTGTAAAACTAATTAACGATAAAATACTGGAATATAAAGTACAACTTGCTGGCAAGGATATGCAAGATTTTGTGAGTATGGTATTGCTGTGGTTTGCCACATCGCAAATAAAAGGGACACACTTGTTGCTTGAAGAGAAAAATATAGAAGACGAACTGAATAGCTTGGAAGCCTTAATAGACAAGGCTTTAACCAATGGATAAAAAACATTATTCCATCATTTGTTTTTTAAATACTTGTGCATAGTAGCCATTTAATTGTAACAGCTGCTGGTGCGTGCCTTGCTCAATAATATTACCATTATCTAATATAATAATTTTATCAAAAACAAATTCTTTGAATATTCTATGAGAAATAAACAAGGCTGATTTGTTGTATAGAAACTTGTTCAAACTTTCGCCAATTTTTTTTTCTGTAATATTATCTACGGCACTAAAACAATCATCAAAAATATAAAAAGGAACATCTTTTAAAAATGCACGAGCCATACTGATACGTTGTTTTTGTCCACCACTTAAAGTAATACCACGCTCGCCCACAAGTGTTTCATAGCCTTTCTCTAGGCTTTCTATTTCATTATCTATAGACGCTATTTGAGCTACATTTTTTATTTGCTGCAAGTCAACTGTAATATCACTACCAAAAGCAATATTGTTTTTTATAGTATCGCTAAACAAAAATACATCTTGTGGTACATAGCTAATATTTTGTCTTAAGCTATGCAAACTCATTGCACTTATTTCTTCTTCGTTTACAAAAATATTTCCATCAGTACAATCATACATTCTTAGCAAAAGCATCGCCAGTGAGCTTTTCCCACTACCAGTGTTGCCTAATACAAATACTTTTTCTTTTTGTAGAATTGATAAGTTGATATTATTTAATGCCCTTATACCAGAGTGCTTGTAAGTAAAGGAAACATTTTGTAGTTGATAGTTAAGTGATACATCTTGCTTAGTCTTTGGCGTTTGGTATTGGTTATTATTTTGAATTGAAGGAACAATCTCTAAAAATTCATTCAATCTTTTTTGCGATGCTGCTGCACGCTGAATCATACTGGCAGTTAAACCTATTGCACTAACAGGAAATGTGAGCATATTTACATAAATTACAAACTCTGCAATGGTACCAGCTGTAACAGTTTCAGGGTTTTGAATATGCATTTTACAACCTACATAAATTGCTATAATAGTGCTTAACCCAATTAACAAAGCAATGCTAGGAAAATACAATGCTTCTACTCTTGATAGTCCAATGGCATTGGTCTTGTATTCATTTGTTTTTTCTTTAAAAAAATGAGTTGTTATTTTTTCTTGTACAAATGATTTAATAACTCTTATACCACTGTAACTTTCTTGTGCTATGGTGGTAAGGCTTGATAAGCTTGCTTGCTGTTGCTCGCTTTTATGATTAATAATATTATTTACATAATAAATAACAATAACTAAAATAGGCAATGGTGCAATTACATATAAAGACAGTATTGCATTTTCTTTAAACATAAAGAACAAGCTAAATCCAATTGTGCCTATTAAGTTGATGATATACATAATTGAAGGACCTGTGTACATTCTTACCTTAGATACATCTTCACTCATCCTATTCATTAAATCACCTGTACTATTGGTTTTAAAAAATTCAATATCTAAATTTTGATAATGCTTAAACAGTTCATTCTTTTGATCAAACTCAATATGACGACTCATCACAATAATTGTTTGCCTCATAAAAAACATAAACAAACCACCCAGCACAGCAAGTAATAAAAGTATAATACCACATACAATGGTTAACTGTGTTGTTGTTAAACTGTGAATTGATGTTATAATAAATTTTACTAAAAAGTTGTAATTAGAGGTTTCTATTGCAGATGCATTGTTTTGAATTTTATGAGCCACACTATCTATAATAAACTTTGATAGTTGTGGGCTGAGGATTCTAAAATAGTTGGATAAAAGCGTAAACAATATTCCAAACAAAAACAGTTTTTTGTATTTGACGAAATATTTATTTAAGGAAGATAGATAACGCAATTTTTTTTGTTGCGAATGTAAGTGTTGTGTTGTGCCAAATAAAAAACCACATCGCTTAGATGTGGTTTTAAAAATATTTTACATAAAATTAAAATCTCAGGCCCAAACTTAAACCAGCTGCTCTTACACCAGCCCAAGCACCTGTTGTAGTAATTGTAGCTACAGTATATTCAGGCTTATTTACTTCAGCTTTAAATTTAAAAGGTCCATAATCTTTATTATTTATCTCATTAATAACTTTATCAAAACCAGCTGTTTGACTGCTATTATTTTTATCTATTGCAGGCGAAAAATTTGATACGGTCATTGTTCCATTGCTTGTCCCATAATGTCCTCCAATAATCCAAAGATCCAGTACTAATTTTTTTGCAATTTGAAATTGTGTACCTAATAAAAGCCCTCCAGAAAAAGATGTAATTGTTCCATTAAATAATGCACTTGCTTTTTCAGTTGAACCTGGTGGAATGTAATCGTAAGTTATTGGTACTTGCATATCAAAACTTGCATAACGCAAGTATGGTGCAATATAAAATCCCTTCATTTTTCCAGCACTTAAATACAATCTTAATTCTGGAGTAATAGCAAAATTTCCCATTTGAAAATCGCTTAATCTTAAGTTTTTATCGTCTGCAAGGGATTCAATTTTATCTTTTAAAAAAGTTGGTAGTGTTGATTTTGGCATATAACGAAAACCTACAGATAAAGAGAATTTTTTAGCCAAGGCTCTTTCATAAGTAATATTATAATTACCTACTAAATTGCCTGTAATATTTGTTTTAATAATATTCTTACCTCCCAAAAGTTTTTGAGCATTTGAAAAAAATGGTACAAATGCAAGAATGATGATAAGCTTTTTCATACAATGTAGTTTAGTTAGTTAATGTAAATATAATTTTTATTTTTAATTCTTACATTTTTGTACCAAAATATTTTGTGTATGCGAAAATTAAGTATGGATGAATTGCAGCGTAAAACAGTTGATGATTTTAAGAAAGCAGATAAACAAAAAATAGTTGTGGTTTTGGATAATATTAGGAGTATGCACAATGTAGGTAGTGTGTTTAGAACTAGTGATGCATTTTTAATTGAAGCCATTTGCTTATGTGGATTTACACCACAGCCACCACATAGAGATATTAATAAAACTGCACTAGGAGCAACAGAAACTGTTGATTGGATTTATTATAACACAACTAATGATGCCATCATTGATTTAAAAAATAGAGGTTATAAAGTTTATGCTATTGAGCAAGTAGAAAGTAGCATTAGCCTAGAACAATTTGGTTGTAATGAACCTACAGCAGTTGTATTTGGAAATGAGGTTGATGGTGTTGATGATGAAGTATTAAAATTGGTAGATGGAAGCATTGAAATTCCACAATTAGGCATGAAACATAGTTTAAACATAAGCGTAGCAGCAGGAATTGTGCTGTGGCAACTGGTTTGGGGAAATAAAGTTTTGGGCACAAGTCTTTAAGTTTAAGTAATTAATTTTACTCATCTCTTTACTTAAACACAATAATAGAAACAAAAAATTAACAATTAACAACTAATCATTAATCACTATTTTTGAATTATGGTATCAAAAATTTCAGAAGGTGTAGAAATTTCAGTGGAAACATTTTATCAGGCTGAATATAGTAATCCTGCTAGTAATGAATTTATGTTTGCTTACAAAATTAAAATTAATAATTACAATAATTTTTCCATACAACTAAGGGCGAAAAAACGCTCCGTTTACTAAATTAAATCGAAACGTATATTTTTTCGCAGTTCTCAAAAGT
>JAPLER010000189.1 GCA_026391115.1 Bacteroidota bacterium
CAATGTTTAATCACACATATTTCACATCTTCGCAGCTATGCAAAATGATGCTATAGAAATCTTTGGAGCAAGAGAACATAATCTTAAAAATCTTGATATATCTATTCCCAAAAACAAGCTTGTTGTTTTTACTGGGGTTAGTGGTAGTGGCAAAAGTTCTTTGGCTTTTGATACCATTTACAATGAAGGACAACGTAGGTATATGGAAAGTTTTAGTGCCTATGCACGTCAGTTTTTGGGCGATATGGAAAGACCTGATGTTGATAAAATAACAGGGCTTTCTCCAGTAATTTCTATTGAACAAAAAACTACTAATAAAAACCCTAGAAGTACTGTAGGTACTGTAACAGAAGTGTATGACTTCTTGCGTTTATTATTTGCCAGAGCGAGTGATGCTTACAGCTACAACACTGGTAAAAAAATGGTAAAGTTTAGTGAAGAAGAAATTGTAGAAAACATATTTGAAAAGTTTGCCAATCAAAAAATCTCTTTATTAGCACCAATCATTCGTGGAAGAAAAGGACATTATAGAGAACTTTTTGAAGAAATTAGAAAGAAAGGGTTTTTAAAAGTAAGAATTGATGGAGAAATTACTGACCTTACACCAAAACTGCAAGTTGATAGATACAAAATTCACGATATTGAAGTTGTTGTAGATAGAATGGCTGTCACAAAAGATATGAAAGTAAGGTTGAGCCAAAGTGTACAACAATGCTTAAAAATGGGTAAAGGATTATTGTTTATTGCCAGCGAAAACAATAAAAAAAATGTTACCCAATACAGCAAACAATTAATGTGTTTAGAAACTGGTATCAGTTACGAAGAACCCTCACCAAATGCTTTTTCATTTAACTCTCCTTATGGTTATTGCAATAACTGTAAGGGTTTGGGCAATGTGTATTCCATTGATATGGCTACTATTATTCCAGATAAAAGTATTGCTGTAAAAGATGGTGGCATTGTGCCTCTGGGCGAGGAAAGAGAAGCTAGTGTTTACAATCAGGTAAAATTATTTGCCAGGAAATATAAAATTGATTTAGGCAAACCCATCAATCAATTAAGCACAGAACAAGTTAACTTACTATTGTTTGGAGATAAGAATATTAGTAATACTCTAGAAATTGATTTAAACGATGAAAACATCCCTGAAACTTTTACAGGAAGTTATGAAGGCATTATCAATATGTTGAAAAGATGGTTTACATCTAGTCAAAGTAATGATGGTTTAAAGAGTTGGGTAGAGAAGTTTATGGAGTTGAGTAATTGCCCAACCTGTAATGGTTCAAGATTAAGAAAAGAAAGCCTTTGGTTTAAAGTAGCAGATAAAAATATTGCCGAATTAAGCAATATGAATTTAGATAAACTAATGCTGTGGTTTACAGATATTGAAAAGCAATTAAGCAACAAACAAACCACCATTGCTAAAGATGTATTAAAAGAAATCAGAGAGCGTTTACAGTTTTTATTAGATGTTGGTTTAACGTATCTTTCATTGAGTCGTCCTTCTAAAACCCTTAGTGGTGGAGAATCTCAGCGTATTCGTTTAGCCACACAAATTGGTTCTCAACTGCAAGGAATTACTTATATTTTAGATGAACCTAGTATTGGTTTGCATCAAAGAGACAACCATAGACTAATAACTGCATTGCAAAATCTTAGAGATATTGGCAATAGTGTTTTGGTAGTAGAACACGATAAAGACATTATGCTGGCAAGTGATTATTTGGTGGACATTGGCCCCAAAGCAGGAAAGTTTGGTGGTAATATTGTTGCTGCTGGCACACCCAAAGAAGTGATAAAAAGTGGCAGCGAAACTGCACAATATTTAAGTGGTAAAAAGAAGATTGAAATACCCAAAGAACGCAGACAAGGCAATGGTAAAACCATTTCTTTAAAAGGTGTCAAAGGCAATAACATAAAGGGCATTAATGTTGATTTTCCTTTGGGTAAATTGATTGTGGTAAGTGGTGTTAGTGGTAGTGGTAAATCAACTTTAATTAATGAAACGCTGTATCCCTTGCTGGCAAAGCATTGCTATGGCAGCAAGTATTTTACACAGGAGTTTAAAACCATTGATGGACTTGAACATATTGATAAAGTAATTGAAATAGACCAAAGCCCAATTGGTAGAACACCACGTAGCAACCCAGCAACTTATTGTGGATTTTTTACAGAAATACGAACCTTATTTGCAAGTGTACCGGAGGCAAAAATTCGTGGTTATAATGCTGGGCGTTTTTCTTTTAATGTTAAAACTGGAAGATGTGATGTGTGTGAAGGTGGTGGAATGCGTGTTATTGAAATGAACTTTTTGCCAGATGTTCACGTGCATTGCGAAAAGTGCAATGGCAAACGCTATAACAGAGAAACCCTAGAAATTCGATACAAAGGAAAATCTATTAGCGATGTATTGAATATGAGTGTGGATGAAGCCTGCGAATTCTTTAATACCATTCCCTGGATGTATAGAAAAATTAAAGTGTTGCAAGATGTTGGACTTGGTTATATCACACTTGGACAAAGTGCTGTAACACTTAGTGGTGGCGAAGCACAGCGTGTGAAACTAAGTACAGAGCTTGGCAAAAAAGATACTGGCAAAACATTTTATATTTTAGATGAACCCACAACTGGCTTGCATTTTCAGGACATCAAATTATTGATGGATGTAGTGAATAAACTAGTTGACAGAGGCAACTCTGTTTTAATTATTGAACACAATTTAGATGTGATTAAAATGGCAGACCACATTATTGATATTGGACCAGAAGGTGGCGATGGTGGTGGTAAAGTTTTATTTGAAGGCACGCCAGAAGAAATGATTAAGAAAGCTAAGAACAGCCATACTGCAAAGTTTTTGAAAATAGAGATGGAAGTATAAGTTGAATTTTTTACTTTTATCTTTTATGAAAAAAATAATATTCTTATTGCTTATTTGTAATTTGTGTAAAGCACAGCTTTACTATAGATATGACAACAATAACAATGAACTACTAACAGTATAACTACTATGCATTTTCCTTATTACCAGTTGTATCTACTCCGTGTTCATCTTTACCAATACTTTCAATGCCATATTGGTCTGCCCATTTGGTCATAATTTTGTTTTAAACTGCGCACAATGGTAGCAATGGTTAAAAATCGGTTGGTGTAGGCCAATAAAATTAAGGAAGTAGCTGAAAATAATAGGGCAGGAGTTTCGATGTTGAGGTTCATGATTTTTGGTGATAATTAGTAACAAAATGATAATAGCAAACAAATGCAATATTTACGGCTTTTTTACTAAACATAAATGGTGTTTTATAAGGCAATAATAAGAAGATTAAGTTCAATATATTGCGTTTAATATCCACAACATATCAATAAAAAAGCCCTGCAATATTTGCAGGGCTTTACGTTATTATCAATTAAATTATGCTTCGTTTAAAAATGAATAACGATAATCAGTTGCAGCTACATAAGTTTCCTTAATAGTTCTAGCACTTAACCAGCGATACAAGTTAATCATACTACCTGCTTTATCATTGGTACCACTTGCACGTGCACCACCAAATGGTTGTTGCCCTACTACTGCTCCTGTAGGTTTATCGTTAATATAAAAATTACCTGCACTATGACGCAACTTAGCAGTAGCAATATCTGTAGCATATCTATCGTTACTAATTACAGCACCTGTTAAAGCATAAGCACTTGTTGTGTTTACTATGTCCAATGTTTTTTCAAATTCATTGGCAGGGTAAACATAAATAGTTAATACTGGTCCAAAAATCTCTTCGCACATTGTAGCGTATTTAGGATCTGTAGTTTCTATAATAGTTGGCTGAATAAAATAGCCCTGTGTTTTATCACACTTCCCTCCTACCAATATGCTGGCTTTTTTACTACGTTTAGCAGCATCTATATAAGATTTTATTTTATCAAAACTTTTAACATCAATTACAGCATTAATAAAATTGGTAAAGTCTTCGGTAGTTCCCATTTTCATACTTTCTACTCCAGCAACCAATTTCTTTTTAATTGCATTTGCCAAATTGCTAGGTATATATGCTCGTGAAGCAGCACTACATTTTTGTCCTTGAAACTCAAATGCACCACGCAACAATGCAGTAACAGTAACATCTACATCAGCACTTTTATGTGCAATTACAAAATCTTTACCACCTGTTTCACCCACAATTCTTGGGTAAGATTTATACATATTCATATTCTTACCAATAGTCTCCCACATATTGTTGAACACACCTGTGCTACCAGTAAAATGTACACCTGCAAAGTCTTTATTATTAAAGCAAACTTTACCAATAGTTGGTCCATCTACATAAATTAAATTAATCACCCCATCTGGTAAACCTGCTTCTCTCAATACTTTCATAAACATATTGGCACTATAAATCTGTGTGTTGGCTGGTTTCCACACTACTGTATTGCCACACATAGCAGCACTTGTAGGTAAATTACCACCAATTGCAGTAAAGTTAAAAGGGGTAATTGCCAACACAAATCCTTCCAATGCACGCCATTCCATTCTGTTGTGCATACCTGCACCACTTAAGGGTTGTTGCTTGTATATTTCGCTTAAAAAATGAACATTAAAACGTAAGAAATCTATCAACTCGCAACTTGCATCAATCTCTGCCTGATAAGCATTTTTACTCTGCCCAAGCATTGTAGATGCATTAAGTTCAAATCTATAGCGAGTTGAAATAAATTCTGCTGCCTTAACTAGAATTGATGAACGAACAACCCAGGAAAGATTTGACCATTGTCTTCTGGCTTTCATCGCTTCATCTATTGCCATCCTGACTTCTTTCTCAGTTGCCATATGATACGTTGCTAAAACATGGTTATGGTCATGAGGAATTACAATTGTTGCCAATGTACATTGGTATGTCCATTTGCTGAGATTTCAAATCTTTAATAGCTTCTTTCAATCTCAATTTTTCGGCACTGTTGGGAGCATAATTTAAAACAGGTTCATTGGCAGGGGTTGGGTAACTAAAATATCCAAAATTCATATCGTTAAAAGTTTAGGCTGCAAAGAAAGAGAATTTTTAGTTTACAGTTTAGAGTTGATAGATGATAGCTAATTATTCATCGACGGTGTAGGTGATTTCTTTTAAAATTGTCTATCATAAAATATGGCTAAGTTTTCTTTAAATTTTGTTAAAAATAAATAGCCTTAAAGTAAGTTATTATAAGCACAGCAACAGTATTCATTGTTGTTAGTAATTTCTTTTATGATTTTTTTAACACCAATAATTTTGCTGTATCAAATTATACCATAGTTTTATTTTTTAAACAACCCTTATTGTATGATGAAGCGTTGCTTGCTTATATTTTTTATTGTAATTATATATGCCAATACTGTTTCTAGTCAGTATTATTTGCGTGGCATTGTTAAAGACGAAAAAGGTAATAACCTACCTGATGTGAGTTTTAAATTATTTTCTACAAAACAAGTTCCTTATAAAAATGGCAGTGATGGTAGTTTTGGCTTAAACACAAGACTAGCTACAGATACGATGTATTTAAGTGCAGATGGCTACGAAAATTTAACTGTTGCAGTTAATGTCAATCAGTACAATGTCATCACAATGAAACTGCAGCAAGGCGTTGTAAGCATTAGAAAAAAAGGATTGGCATCTAAAACCAAAGATTTGGATTTTGATGCAGGCTTATTTGCAGAAAAAGAAGGTGAAAGTTATAGTGGTTTAATAGAAAATGAATTTTTGAAAACTGCTAAAAATGCCGAGACTGGTTTTGGGCTAAATGTTGACAGGGCTGCGTATAGTAATATTCGCAGGTTTATTAATAATGAAATGCGTGTGCCAGAAGATGCAGTGCGTATAGAGGAAATG
>JAPLER010000167.1:0-4573 GCA_026391115.1 Bacteroidota bacterium
AATAGAACAGATTCAGTTTGGAATTACCAATACATTGTTGACCATTTTGCCAGCAAAGACACCACCACTAAACCACCTAGCAAAAAAGATTTTCAACCTAGAGCAATAAACATTAAAAACCTACGCCTGATAAAAGATGATGGCTGGCGTGGAGAGATTATTACAGTAACGCTTGACCAACTTGCTGTAAAAGCAGATTCTATCAATTTTAAAACCAATAGGATTTATCTTGATAAAATTGAGATAGAAAAACCTTACGTTAATATTCAAAAGTACAAAGGCACAAGACCTGATAATTATGTGTTTCCAGTTGTGCAGCAAAAAACAGAAGAACATTCATTATTGATGCTGGCAAATAATATTCACATCAACAATGCAACACTAGCTATTAATCATCATTATGGAGCATTTGACGATGGATTTGATGGAGCTCATATTTTGTTTAGCCCTTTAAATGTAGATGTAGAAAATTTTAAGGTAGATGGCGATGTTATAACTGGCTTATTAAATATAAAAGCCAAAGAACGTAGTGGGCTTGAGATAAAAAAACTATCAACCAACATTAAGTGGACATCTAGAATAATGGAGTTGAAAAACCTGGATTTGGTAACCAATAAAAGTAGAATAGGCAATTACTATGCAATGAAGTTTAAAAACTTTGACGATGACTTTGCCGAGTATGAAACAATGGTTACAATGGATGCCCATTTTAAAAACACCATTATTAATAGTGATGATGTTGCCTATTTTGCTCCTGCTTTAAAAACCTGGAAAAAGGAGTTACAATTAAGTGGCGATTTTTTAGGTACAGTCAGTGATTTTAATGTAGAAAAACTTGTAGCAAAAGAAAAAGATAATGGTACTATTATATCTGGAACTTTTGGAATGAAAGGCTTGCCAGATATGGATAAAACCATTATTAGTTTTAACAACGGAAATATTAAAACCAATTACAAAGACTTAAGTGCAATTGTACCTGCATTGCAAAATACAACTACACCTAACCTTGCAGCTCTTGGTACTATTTTATTTGATGGTAATTTTAATGGTACAACAAGTAAGTTTATAACCAATGGAACTGTGAGTACTGCATTGGGTAATATAACCACTAACTTATCTATGGAGTTGCCCGAAAAGAGTGATGCCCTGTATAGTGGCGATTTAACCATTAAAAACTTTGACTTAAAAACCTTTTTAAATGAAGACAAGCTAGGTATAGTTGACTTTGCTGGTAGATTTAATGGTAAGAGCTTTAGTTTAGCTAGATTAGACACTAAGTTAGAAGGCTATTTTAACAACTTAGGATTTAATGGGTACAATTATACCAATGTTACTACAAATGGTAAGTTTTTAAATAAATATTTTAATGGTGAGTTAAAAATTAACGATCCTAACTTTCATTTGAATGGTCAGGCAGAAGCCAATTTTAGTAATGCTATACCTAGCTTTAATATATTGGCAGATATTACAAAAAGCAATTTACAAAGTTTAAATTTGTCTAAAAACGAGTTGCATTTCACAGGTTTATTAGATGTAAATTTTGCAGGTACCAACATTGACAACTTCTTAGGAACAGCTAAACTTTTAAATGCAACCATTAGCAACAGTGAGTCTAAATTAAACTTCGATTCATTATCACTTACAACTGCATATATTGACAGTGTTAAAGGATTGCATTTTGCTTCAAATGATTTTAATGTTGATGTAAAAGGAGAATTTAAAATTCTGGATTTACCCACTTGCTTTCAGTCTTTTTTAAATAACTATTATCCGAGTTATGTCAATGCACCTAAAACAGTTCCACAAAATCAAAAGTTTAGTATAGCATTGAATACAAGATATGTTGAACCTTACTTGCAATTATTTGATAAAAACATAAAAGGGTTCAACGATGTAAGTCTTAGCGGAACTATTGATACTAAGAATAATTTGTTTGGTATTAATATGTTGTTGCCTTATGGGAAATATAAAAATTATTCAATAACTGGTGCAGATTTTACTGGCAAAGGCAATAGAGATTCGTTAAACTTAATAGGCTCAATTGCTGAGTTTCAACTAAGTGATAGCTGTAATTTTCCCAATACAAAACTAGCCATAACTTCTAGCCATGACATATCTGACATTAAGCTACAAACTAGAGCCAGCAATACTTTGAACGAAGCAGACTTAAACGCAAAATTAGAAACTTCGCCAAATGGCATTAAAATCAATTTCAATCCTTCGTCATTTATTTTAAATGACAAAAAATGGAGTTTAGATAATGCTGGAGAAATAACATTATATAAAAATTATACTGAAGCTAAGAACTTAAAATTTGTTCAAGGTTTTCAGGAAATTAGTTTAGAAACCAAGCAAGATGAAGGTGCAAATACCAATACATTAGATGTAAAACTAAAAGATGTAAATGTGGGCGACATCACATCTTTATTTGTGAAAAAAACTAATATTGAAGGTATTGCAAATGGCACTGTACATGTAGATGACATTTTTGGCGAAATGAATGCCAATGCAGATTTAAAGGTTACTGAATTGAACATTGAAGAAGACTCTGTAGGTGTTGCAAATATTAAAGCAAACTATAACAACAAAACCAAATTGTTAAAAGCAAATATTGCATCGCCAAATAAGCAATACAATTTTAATGCAGATGCTATTTTAAACTTTAGCGATACTGCTACAACACAGATGAATACTGTATTTGATTTACAAAATTCTAAAATTGATATCGTTCAAAAACTAATTGGCAACGATGTATTTAGCAATATTAATGGTTATGCAACAGGCAAACTAACGGTTTTTGGCAAAGCATCTGCACCGCAATTATTTGGAAAAATTAAGCTACAAAATGCAGGAATGAAAGTAAACTTTACGCAAGTTTATTATAAAATAGATGAAGCCAACCTTTCGTTTGATACTGATGGCATTGACTTTGGTGAGTTTAATATAAAAGACACAATGGGTAATGCAGGTACAGTTAAAGGAAAATTGTATCATCAGGATTTTAAGAAAATGAATTTTGATTTTGATTTATCTACAAGCAATATGCTTCTTTTAAATACCACATCAACCAACAACGATAAATTTTATGGAACTGTTATAGGTAAAGCTACATTAAGTTTTAAAGGTCCAGAAGATAATTGTAAAATGATTATTTCTGGCGAACCCACTCAATCTTCTAAAATTACAATCCCTAATAAAAACAGCAAAGAAACAAGTGATGCTAATTTTATAGTTTTTAAGCCTATTGGAGAGGAAATGCAAGAAGAAAAAAAGCAAAGCAAATTTAATTTGTTAGTAGATTTAGATATACTAGCTAATAACAAAGTAGGATTTGATGTGATACTTGATGAGTTAAGTGGCGATGTAATTAGTGCCAAAGGCAACGGTAGATTAAGAATAAAAGTTGGCACAAATGACAACTTAGATATGCGTGGTAAATTGAACATTGAAGAAGGTAACTACAACTTCAATTTTCAATCTCTTATTCGTAAACCATTTATTTTAAAGCGAGGTGATAATAACTCAATTGAATGGAGTGGTGATCCTTATGATGCCAATATGCATATAGATGCAATGTATGAAGCAAAAAATGTAAGCATCAAAGATTTGATTGGTAACACCAATCAATCATCATTCAATAGTGCTAGTAGAAGTTTTAGAGATGATGTTTATGTTGTTGCAACTTTATCTGGAAAATTAATGAAACCAGATATTAAATTCAGGTTTGATTTTCCTGCCAATAGCCCTATAAAAAATGATGATGTATTTGATAGGTTTAGAAAAAAAATTGAAGCAGATGATAATGAAATGATTAAGCAAGTAGCTTATTTAATTGTGTTTAATTCATTTGCACCTTATGGCGAGCAAAGCATAGCACAAACAAACTTTACATCAATTGGAGTAAACACTATATCATCAATGGTTACCAAAGAAATTAATAAAACATTTACTAATTTATTATACAAAATAACTAAAGACAAAAGTTTGATTTTCGACCTATCGTCTGCTGTTTATAGTAGCAACGATTTATTTGCTAGTGGAAGTTTAAGTGCTACATCTACACAATTTGATAGATATAATGTAAAAGTAAAAGTGGGCAAAAGTTTTTTAAATGATAAGATAAGAGTAAACATAGGTAGTGACTTTGATATCAACCTTCGTTCGGCAACACAAACAGGCGATTTTCAATGGTTACCAGATTGGAATGTACAATGGAGTTTAAACCAAGACAATAGTTTATCATTAGTTATTTTCAATAAAAATAGTTTAGATATTAGTGGTAATACTTTAGGACGTAGAACAAGACAAGGCTTTGGAATTTCTTACAAAAAAGATTTTGACAAAAGCCCATTTGAAAAGGGAGAATATTAAAAATTATACGGTAAATGTAATTCCCTCAACAGCCAATGCAGTATTGTCAAAAACTTCTTTTGCTTCAATTAAGAATTGAGATAATTCTTCATACTTACTACTGAAATGCCCAATCAACAATTTCTTAACATTGGCTTTGGTAGCAATAGTTGCAGCTTGTACTGTAGTACTATGATAACGCAATGCAGCCCTATCTTCTAAG
>JAPLER010000167.1:4591-10683 GCA_026391115.1 Bacteroidota bacterium
CTTCTAAGTCTTTTAAATAAGTGGTTTCATGATACAATACATCTACATTTTTTACTTTATCAATAATATTTTCATTATAGATAGTATCTGCAGAGTATGCATAACTTTTTGAAGGGGTGTTTGCCAATGTTACTAATTCATTTTTTATAATAGTACCATCTTTACGTTCATAATCTTTACCCTGTTTTAGGCTTTCGTAATAAGCTGTAGGTATTTCATACTGCACAACACTTTCTTTATTTATTCTTCTGGGCACTTTTTTTTCTCTAAAAACAAATCCCCAACAAGGTATGCGATGCTGTGTTTCAAAACACTCAATTTGGTATTTATGATGATCAACTATAAGTCCTTCATTTTGCAAAGGGTGAAAATGAAGTGTAAAAGGCAAAGTTGTAACGGCAACTTTTAATTGTAAAGCAATAATTTCATCTAATCCTTTGGGACCATATAGATGCAAATCATTTTCTCTGCCTAAAAGCCCCATACTTGTAATCAAGCCAATCAGTCCAAAATAATGATCTCCGTGTAAATGAGAAATAAAAATATGATTGATTTTGCTGCGTTTAATTTTATAACGAGCAATTTGCATTTGCGTTCCTTCGCCACAATCTACAAGAAATACCTGCTCATTAAGCGTTACAACCTGAGCTGTAGGATGCCTATCAAATGCTGGTAAAGCAGAGTTATTGCCAAGTATTGTTACGCCAAACATATTATTTACTATTGTTAGATTTTATATCTATGATTTATATTTAGTTGTTGATTTTTTATTATTTAAATATTACTAAAAATGTATCCAATTCCATTTTAAACTACCACGAGATAGCTCTAAACTTGGTGTTGGAAATTTGAATGTATTTAAAACAAATAAAATAGTTTTTAATGCTTTGCTTTTTGTTTTTATTCTAGTTAAATCAATATCTGGTGCCAAATACCATTGACGATAACGTTGAAAATGATTTTCAGGATATGCTAGTTGTCCATTAGCATCTAAAATACCATCCCAATATGCTCCATACATATCTTGCCCACCATAACCAAAGGCAATATTTAACCAATCAGGTACATTACTTTTTTTAAAGAACGACTTAATATTTGCACTAAGCCAATATGTTTGGGCATTATAATCTTTAAACAGTCTATCTAATTTGGATTTTCCATAAATACCATTCAAATATGCATCAACTGTTGGGTCACTATAAGTAGCCAAATGAGTTCCATACTTCATTGTAATACGTTGTTCATTCCAAGCCAACTCTTGACCAATCAACAAACTTGTACCAAGAATATTGGCACAATAATCTCCAACACTAAAACCCCAATGATCGCTAAATCCATCCATTACTTCAATAACAGTTTCATAAGCAAGCCCTGTCATTCCACCAACCCACACATATCTTTTCTTAGGAACACCAGCCCATTTCCACATTTGCATACTCATTCTACCACCAACATAAGCTCCATAAACATGACTTACTTTATCTACTTGCAGGTATTCTCCTACATCATTAAAAAGGTGAAAATTACTTTTTGGATAATCAGCATACCAAAATGAATATAATGAAGCAAAGTTGGTAGCATAACCAATTACTTGAGAATAAATGACAAACTTTTCTTTCTTTTTTGAGTAGGGAAAAAATTGGTTTTTATTTGAAAAATATGAAGCAGAGAAACAAGTAGTGCCGTGAAACTTGTTTACACTATCTTTAGAATTAATATTATAAACACTATCATACTTCGAGAATTGAGTAGTATCATACATCTTAGAAGTTGTGGTATCCTGAGCCTTACCCAAAAATACTTGCAACAAACATATTAAAACAACCAATTTCTTCATTTTTCAAACATATAACATTTGATTAAACCCTGCTTTATTAAAACAATATATTTTGATTAAATAATCATAAATATATTATATGTTCTCAGTTAAATAACGCAACATATTGGCTTCATTTTCTTCAATAAGATTTTGCTTCATTTTCTTCCAATTATTAATATCCTCAACAGCTTTTTCAATTTTATAAGTATCATTTAACCCCCAAGTAAAGTTGGGCAAATATTTGGGCATTAAACCTTGTCCAAAAACATTACAACAAACGCCATACACGCTACCAGTATTAATAGTTGTACCAATTGCAGTACGAGTATAATCGCCCATTAACATGCCACATTTTTGTGCAACTGCAACATAATCTTTAGTTATGCTGCTATACACATTTACTATACCTGCTGTATTTTTTACATTACTATTATTGGTTGCTGCACCAAGGTTGCACCACTCTCCTATTACACTATCTCCCAAATACCCATCGTGGGCTTTATTGCTATTGCCAAATATGACTACATTTTTTATTTCGCCACCACCTACACAATTATTACCAAGTGTAGTGGCACCATAAATTTTTGTACCCATTTTAAGTAAACTATTATCACCCAAAACAAAAGCACCACGTATTAAACAACCTTCTTGTATGGTTGCATTTTTGCCAATATAAATAGGGCCATTTGTAGCATTTAAAACAGAGCAGGTAATGCTTGCACCTTCCTCTACAAAAATATTTTGTGGATTGATTACCGTGTTTGAAGCATCTATTGCAGCACTTTGTCTTCCTTCTGTAATCATTGCAAAGTCTTGCTTGATAAAGGTTTCATTTAATTGAAATATTTGCCAAGGATGGTCTAACCTTACTACTTCTTCTTTCCAATTAATCAATTCATCAAAAGATAGATTGCTTAATGCCTCAAAATTAAATTGCTCGGCTGTTTCAAATCTGCCTGCAATAAACCCTTTGTTGTAAGCTACATAATAACCTTTTGGAATTTGCAAAATTTTCTTGGCTTGTTCTTCTGTAAAAATTACAGAAGCATCAATTAATAAAATATCGCCAGTTGTATAATCGTTGTATAAAGGTTGCAAATAATCCTCTGTAAGTATAGAAACTTCTGTACCTGAAATATAATCCCAACGTTCTTTATTGGTAAGAATACCTGAACGAATTTCGGCAACTGCACGAGTTTCTGTAAAGGGAAACAATTGTTTGCGATGTTTGTTATCGAATAATACTATGTTCATTTTATTAGTTTAATGTTTGGAATTAAATATTATCAGCCATTTATCAATTCATCATTTTTTAGTTATCCAATTGTTATAAGTCATTTCAAACTTAATCTCATTTTTCCCGTGTGTTCCTATTTCTATCCAACCAGCTTTTCTGTAAAAGGTTTCAGCTCTTGTTTTGGGCGAAGTTCCTAACCAAACATTTTTTGTAGTTTGATTAAAATACCAATCAAGCATAATATCGTGAAGCTGTTTTCCAATTCCCTGTTTTTCAAATTTTGGATTTAAAAATAAAGCCCAAATATTGTTATCTTTTAAATCAACTATTGAAAATCCAACTACTTGATTATCAATTTCACAAACCCAACCTTTGCCTTTTTCAGTGATATATTCAATACAATCTTCATCAGTAACTAAATTTGGATTGGATAAAGTATTTTCTTTTACAAGATTTCTTACAATTTGAATTTGTTTAATGTCTCCAATTTTGGCTTCTCTAATATTCATTTAGCATAAGATTTCTGTTAGTTTTTACTCAAGTTATAAGTAACTTGTAGCCATCTCCACAAATTCTTTTTCTTTTCCATATCAACTATCAAATCCTTTCGTGGCAGGGTTTTTAAGTTGGGTAATTCCTTATTTGTACTTTGTATTTTTTCTAACTGTTCTATAGCAATAATACCCAAAGCACAAATACCCATTGCCGAAATCTTTAATACCATCTTTCTACTTTCTGCTACATCAATTGCTTTAATGTTCTGCTTTACATCATCTACCAATTGTAAATAATAAGTTCTAAATGGCTTCACATCTACTAGTCTGTTAGGTATAGTTTGCAAACCATTTTGCAAGTCTCGGTAAATATCAAACAAATCATTTACATACTGAATAACATTGCCCAATTTATACCACACATTTTCTTCATACACACTTGCTGGTGTATCTAAATAAAAGCTAGTAAGTAATACAGCATTGCCACCTTTTTCTAGTGTTATATGCTCAATCTCTTTGTTGGTAATGGTTTCATTAAATTGCTTGCGACTAGCAACTTGTACATCATATTCTTTTTTTAAAACACTTAAATAGTGTTCTTTATTTTTTACAAAGTCAATTAATAACAAATGAGAGTGCAAGGAAATGTTTTCATTGAAATTATTGGCTTGCCAGTTTTTAGAATCAAAAGTTATTTTATAAATCTCCTCATCGGTTAACTCTTCTCTATCAAAAAAATTATCAAATACACTACTGCAAATAAAATAGTGTATCAATCGTTCACATTCCTTTCTGTTGGTTATCTTTTTATGCAAATACAAAAAAGCATCGCATATTGCAGGAACTTTTAAGCTGTAGTAAAATATTATTTTCTTAAATGTTCTTTCATCGAATTTACCACCAAACTCCTGCTCCAATTGTTGCAAATACACAGCTCCCCAACGCTCTTCTTTTTTCTTTTTTAAAAGAATATAAAAAGCACGATAGATAAGGTGATATGTGAATTTGAGGAAATACATTTATTAGTTTAAAGTTTAAAGTTTAAAGTTGGAACTACTGTATCACAATCATAAATTAAACTTTAAACACAAAATACTGACTTTTAACTCACGGATTCTTCTGACTTGGACGACATCAAATATGCTTTTATAAAACCATCAATTTCTCCATCCAGCACAGGTTGCACATTACCTACTTCATAGTCTGTTCTATGGTCTTTAATCATTTTATAGGGATGCAATACATAACTCCTTATCTGACTTCCCCACTCAATTTTCTTTTTACTGCTGTTAGTTGCATTTAGTGCTTCTTCTCTTTTACGCATTTCTTCTTCATATAACCTACTCTTTAACATTTTCATTGCCAATTCTCTATTCTCACCTTGTGTTCTCGCTTGCTGACATTCAACAATAATTCCACTAGGTATATGCTTTAAACGTACAGCAGTTTCTACTTTATTTACATTTTGCCCACCGCTGCCTCCACTTCTATAAAATGCCCATTCACAATCTGCTGCATTTACAACAATATTCATCTACCAAAGGATAAACATACACACTGGCAAAACTGGTGTGCCTTCGTGCATTACTATCAAATGGAGAAATTCTAACTAGTCTATGCACGCCACTTTCAGCTTTCAAAAAACCATAAGCAAAGCTGCCTTCAAATTGTATGGTTGCACTTTTAATCCCAGCTTCTTCCCCATCCTGATAATCTACTTCTGTTACTTTCCAGCCTTGCTTTTCGCCATACATTATATACATACGCAATAGCATACTTGCCCAATCCTGACTTTCAGTTCCTCCTGCCCCAGGATTAATTTGCATTATAGCAGTTAATTCATCTTCTGGCTTGTTTAAAGTACTTTTAAATTCAGCATCTTCTATTTGCTGCAAAGCATTACTATATGCACTTTGTGTTTCTTCTTCTGTAGCATCGCCACTTTTCCAAAACTCAAATAGTACAGCAAAATCTTCAACAGCAGCTTCAACTGTGTTGTATAATTTAAGCCAGTATTCGTTTACTTTTATTTCTTTTAAAATTGCTGTAGCACGGGCATTGTCGTCCCAAAAACCTACACTTAAAGAGATAGCTTTATCCTGTTCTGTTTTTTGTAGTCTGTTATCGTAGTCAAAGAAACCTCCTCAAAACCACCACACGGTCTCTCATAACTTTTATTTGCTCAATTGTCATTTATAAAATGTTTCTGGCAAATGTAGGGAACAGGGTTTGTAATGATTACGCAACTCTAGGTTATTATTTACACTTTTTAATGCTTTTGTGTAAACCTATTTTAGAACAAGTCATATAAATAAATAATTTTACAAAAAAGTGAATTTTACAAAACAAAAAGCCTCGAAGCATTGCTTCGAGGCTTTTATCACTAGCTACTAGCTATTGACTGAACTTCCAAATAAAAAGTGGACAAAATTTTCAAGAGCTTTAAGCTACATTTTTTAAATTGTTATTAAATAATTGATTGTATTCTTTTATGTTTAAATTGTTTAAGTATGAATGCCTTCTTTTGATATTGTAAAATGTT
>JAPLER010000062.1 GCA_026391115.1 Bacteroidota bacterium
GTTGCAATAACAGGTGCAGTAAATAGCGAAACATTTAGAGACAACGACGCCTTATTTTCTGAAGAAAAAATTGCATCAAATTTAGTTCGTGTAAACCAAGCTTGGATTGCTGCAAGTACAATTGACAATATGAATAGGACTCAAAAATTTGCTGGTACTGAGTTATTATACAAATATTTAGAAGCAGCTTTTTTACCAAGATTTTTGGCACCAGATAAATTAACGGCAGGTAATAAAGAAATATTCAATGAATATTCTGGTCATAAAATTTCCCAAAATACTTCTATGGCTCTTGGTATTATAGCAGATGGATATATTGCATTTAAGTTCCCTGGTGTATTAATGTATTGTTTAGGGTTGGGACTTTTATTTTCATTTATTTTTAAAATTGTAGAAAGATGGAGTAAAATTTCTCCATTTTTTGCTTTACTACTTTTTCCCATTTTATACTATGCAGTGAGGCCAGATTGTGAATTACAAACCACATTAGGTGAATTAGTAAAAGGTACATTTGCCTTTTGGTTGGTTGTAAGATACTACAAAGCAGTCATTATAAGCAAAGAAAAAGCATTACTTAAAATTGAACAACTACTTGAAGCAAAACGAAAACAGCAAACATAAATTACTCATCTTTTCCGATTGGTTTTACCCTGGCTATAAAGCTGGTGGACCAATAAAAAGTGTAACCAATTTATCAATTGCATTGCAACAAAGGGTTGATGTATTCGTATTTACAGCAAATGCCGATTTAAATGAAACAAAACCATATCCAAACATTCAACCCAACACTTGGATAAAACCCATAGAAGGCAGCAATGTACAAGTGTATTATTGTTCAAAAGAAAACCTTAATAGGGCAACAATAAAAGTTATTATTAAAGAAGTAAATCCAACAAGTGTTTACCTAAATCATTTGTGGAGTTTTTGGTTTGTGTTGCAGCCTTTGTTTATTTGTTGGTTGAATTTTAAGAAAATTAAAATCGTGCTTTGCCCACGTGGTGCTTTGTTTGAAAGTGCTTTGCATTACTTAAATACTTATAAAAAGAAGAAAGTTGTGATGATGATTTTAAAGACTTTAGGCATTCACAAGAAAATTCATTTTCACGCAACAACACCACAAGAAAAAGAAACCATTGAGAAATATTTTGGCAATGTAAATATTTCAATTGCTAATAATTTACCAGATTTACAACAACCCACTTTATCAATTATTGAAAAAAAACAAGGCGAATTAAAACTTGTTTTTATTGCACGAATTGTTGATATAAAAAACTTAAAATTATTATTGCAAAATTTGCAAAATGTAACGTCAAATATTGCTTTAACCATTGCAGGTCCGACTGAAGATAAAAATTATTGGGAAGAATGTAAATCAATCATAGCAAAATTTACATCAAATATTCAAGTAAATTATGTTGGAGAAATCACACCAATTCAAGTAATGCCATTAATAAAAGAACATCATTTATATTGCCTGCCAACACAAGGTGAAAATTTCGGGCATAGTATTTTTGAATCGTTTATGATTGGTCGCCCTGTTTTAATCAGTAACAAAACACCTTGGTTAAATTTGAATGAAAAGAAGGCAGGTTGGGAAGTTGATATTATACAACCAAATTCTTTTGTTCCTTTTTTAGAAGAAGCTGCAAACTGGCAACAGCAAGCTTTTGATGAATATTGCAAAGGTGCTTGGCAAGTAACAAATGAATATATCAACAACCCTAAGTTAGTTTCAACTTATTATCCAATGTTTGAAAATTAAAATGAATATAGTTAAACTCAACACATATAAAGTTACCATTTCAATTGGTGCATCAAAACCAACACAAATTGTTTGGTATTTTATTAATATTATTTTCTTTAAATCATCATTACCTTTTCCTTCATCTCTTAAAACATATTTACTAAAATTGTTTGGGGCAAAAATTGGAACTGGTGTAAGATTTAAACCCTGCATTAACATTAAGTTTCCTTGGAAACTTACCATAGGAAATGATTGCTGGATTGGTGAACAAGTTTGGATTGATAATTTAGAACCAGTTACAATTGGAAACAATTGTTGCATATCACAAGGTTCATTATTTAGAACCAGTTACAATTGGAAACAATTGTTGCATATCACAAGGTTCATTATTGCTTACTGGTAGCCACGATGCAATGCGTTCAACATTTGACTACACAAGTGGGCCAATTGTTCTAGAAGATGGTGTATGGTTAGGTGCAAAAAGCATTGTTACAAGTGGTGTTGTTTGCGGCTCGCATTCAGTGTTAGGTGCAGGCTCAGTTGGTGATAAAAATTTAGACTCCAACACTATGTATAAAGGCAATCCTGCATTGCCTGTTTTAAAAAGAACAATTCGATAACAATGAGATTATTACAAGCAATGATGGGTTTCCCGTTTCTTGTAATAATTCTGTTCTTTGTAATTTTTGCAATTACTTATATCGTATTATTCACAGTAAAATTTATACTAAAGGTGCTTTTCAATAAAATAGTTAATCTAAATCTTATAACTATTTCAACAATCATTTCAATACTGTTTATTTTGTTTTTCATATTCAGTATGCTTACTTATAAAGGTCCTTGGATAACATAATCCATATATGTTTTTAATCAATGAAAATGGCAATCAATCATAAAATAATTAAACAAGCACTTACCATTCGCCGTGTGGAGGAAAAGTTTTTAGATCTTTTTTCTCAAGGCAAACTAAATGGTACTGTGCATACTTGCGTTGGGCAAGAATTTAGTGCAATGGCATTTGCAGCTCAATTAGAAAAACGAGATTTTATTTTCTCTAATCACCGTTGCCACGGTCATTATATGGCTTTTACAGATGATGTTCGTGGGCTATTAGCGGAATTGTTGGGCAAAGCAAGTGGCACAAGTGGCGGTATTGGTAGTAGCCAACATTTATGCAGAAGCAATTTTTACAGCAATGGCATTCAAGGTGGCATTGTGCCGGTTGCTGCTGGTTATGCATTGGGCAATAAACTCAATAAAAATGGGGCTATTGGTGTAGTATTTATTGGTGATGGAACTTTGGGTGAAGGTGCTTTGTAATGATTGTTTGTGAAAATAATTTTTACGCACAAAGTACACCACAAGCTGTAAACCTTGCTGGCTCTATCACAGCACGTGCAGAAGCCTTTGGTATCAAAGCTTACAAAGGCGATACTTGGAATCCAGAATTACTTTTATCTCAAGCTCAAAACGCGATGGATTATGTAAGAACAGAAACAAAACCTGCATTTTTTCATTGTGATACTTACAGATTAAATGCTCATTCAAAAGGCGATGATGATAGAAGTGCAGAAGAAATAAGTGAATACAAAGCAAAAGACTTTTTAGTAAAATTTGAGCAAGAAGAACCCGAATATTTTAATCGGTTTAAAGAAAAAATTGATGAAGAAATTGATAGAATGTTAGCAACAATTTTTGAAGAAGGTGACACTAAACTTGAAGATTATTACACACCACATACTAATCAAAAAACAGAAGAGTGGATTGCTTTAGAAACAATCAATAAACGTCAAGTTGAATTAATGAATACTTTTTTCAAACAACAATTTGAACAAAGTGATAAAGTAATTTTTATTGGTGAAGATTGTTTAAGCCCTTATGGTGGTGCTTTTAAAGTTGCAAAGGATTTAAGTTTCATGAAGCCTAATCAATTGTACTCAACACCTATTTCAGAGTCAGCTATAATGGGCATTTCAAATGGTTTGGCCTTAAACGGATTTAAACCTTTTGCAGAAATAATGTTTGGCGATTTTATCACTTTGGCATTCGACCAAATTGTAAACCACGCTAGCAAGTTTCATCATATGTTTAACAAACAAATTGATTGTCCTGTTGTGGTACGTACACCAATGGGTGGACGTAGAGGTTATGGTCCAACACACTCGCAAACACTTGATAAATTCTTAATTGGCATAGATCACGTTAAAACTGTTGCTATTAATACTTTCTTTAATCCAGCAATCATTTTTGATAGCATTTTACAAGAAAAGCAACCAGTTATTGTTTTAGAAAATAAAACAGATTATGGTAAAAAGATATTAACTAATCCTTCAAAAGCCTTTATATACAAACGTTCCAACGATGCATATCCAATTGTGCATATTAAGCCAATTGTTTCTGAGCCAGATTTTACTATTGTTGCTTATGGTGGAATGGCTGATTATGTATCTACAATGATTGAAGATTTGTTTAAAGAATGTGATATCAAACCTGAACTTATTATTCCAAGTTTAATATCAGAGATTCCTGTTGAATTCATTGCAAAGCAATTATCCTCGACAAAAAAATTAATTGTAATTGAAGAAGGAAGTGGGTACAGTTCCTATAGTAGCGAATTGATTGCAGCATTAAGTGAAGTAATGGATGAATCGTTCAAAGTGAGGCGTATTGCAGGTTTGCCAGTTCCTATCCCATCTGTAAAAAGCTTAGAAGACCAAGTGTTACCAAGCAAAGACAGAATTATTAACGAAATAAAATCAACTTTTAACTAATGGCAGTTTTACAACAAATAGCAGTGCCATTGTTGGCAGTAAACGATACTTTTTTAACGGTTGTTGAAGTGAATTTCAACCAAAAAGCAGCTGTAAAAAAAGGTGATATTGTAATGGTATTCGAAACATCTAAAACAACGTATGAAGTAATTGCAGAAGCCGATGGCTTTATAAAATTAATGTGCGAAGCAGGCAATGATTATGCGGTAAATGATATAGTTGCTGAAATTTATAGCAGTGCAGATACCAGCAATAGCAGCTCTTTCAAAGGCTGAATTTAATTATACAGGCACAACATTATTTTCTGTAGCAGCACAAAGTTTACTGCAAGAAAAAAATATTAGCCCATATATTTTTGCAGGTTATGAAATGGTAACTGCGAAAGATATTCAATTGCATCTTAACCCAAATGCTTTTGATAAAGTTGTTGAAGTTGCTGCTAGCAAAGCATCTCATCACAAAAAGCAAAGCTCAGTTTTACCAGAAGGAATAACTTCAATTAAATTAAGCAATAATAAAAAGCGTGAGATTGAGTATTTATCTGCAGTGCAAGAAACTGGTTTAACAAGCACATTAGCTATAAACATTTCTACAAATGGTTTGTTTGGAAGTGTGAACAAACACTTGAAATATTTCAAAAATTCATTGTTGCCTTTATTGGTTTATGAAACTTCAAGATTGTTGGTGAAATATCCTTTGTTAAATGGTTTTTTTGATAACAATCAAATCCACACTTATAACGAAGTGAATATTGGTTTTGCAATTGATATTGATAAAGGTTTGAAAGTAGTAAAAGTTGCTAAGACAAATGAGCTAACTGTTGCACAGGTTGAGGAAACAATTTTAGAATTATCGAATCAATATTTGGAAGACAAAATTCCTGTTGAAAGCCTTACTGGCATTAGTTTTACTGTAACTGATTTAAGTGGTGAAGGTGTATCATATTTTAGACCATTGGTGAATATGTATAACAGTGGTATAATGGGTATTTCAGCAATTGATGAAGAGTTACAACGATTTAACACAAGCATCACATTCGACCATAGAATCACAGAAGGAAAATATGTAGCACAGTTTTTAAATGAATTAAAGACAAGAATGGAAAGCTATGCATACAATGATGCAGAAGCCAACAACCATATTAAATGCTACAAATGCTTTAAAACTTTGCAAGAAGATTTAGCACAAGTTGGTTTGTTGCCTGTGATTACACCACAAGGTAAAAGGGAACATATTTGTCAAACTTGCTGGAACGGATTATAAATAAATTATGCAACCAAAAGAAATTATATCACAGTTTTTGCAGGTTGATGCAAACTCAATAACAGCAAATACTTTAATCAATCGTCAGGCATTAAAGAGCAGCATTTTTTTACATAGAATGTATGGAAAATTAGCAGATACTGGTTTTGTTGTTGCAGACTATTCTAACATCAATTCATTTGGAGAATTAGAGAATATATTGAATGGAGGCTCAACAATTCAACAATCAACTAATCGAACAATTGTTACACCAATCGACCAATCAACAAATCAAACAATTAATGATTCGTCTATTGGTATTGATATTGAAAATATTGAAAGCTTACCTAAAACCAACGACTTTAGAAACGAAGGTTTTTATACAGATAACTTTAGTGAAAAAGAAATTGCATATTGTATTCTACAACCCAATGCTTATGCTAGTTTTGCTGGGTTGTTTGCAGCTAAAGAAGCGATTGTGAAAGCTAATAATAAATACAAGAATATTAAGTTTAATCAAATTATTATTACACATAATGGACAAGGCAAACCAACATTTGATGGTGTAAATATTTCAATATCTCACACCAATGATTCTGCTATTGCTGTTGCGATGTTGATTGAAAATAATGCAACTACTACTATAAAAGAAGTTGCAGTGAATACTACATATAATATTACAACTTTGATAGTTGCTGGGCTTGCATTATTACTTGCATTAATTTCAATTATTTTCTAATTCCATTTAGGAGTCAGGTTATTATGAAAATATCCATCATCACCATAACATACAATAGTTCAAAAACTTTAACAACAACCCTTGAAAGTGTTGCTGCACAAGATTATCCCAATATTGAGCACATTATTGTTGATGGTTTAAGTAAAGACAATACCATTGAAATTGTAAAGCAATTTCCTCACGTTGCACAATGGGTTAGCGAAAAAGATAAAGGCTTATATGATGCTTTAAACAAAGGCATTCAAATGGCAACCGGTGATGTTGTGGGTTTAATTCATAGTGATGACT
>JAPLER010000152.1 GCA_026391115.1 Bacteroidota bacterium
AGTTCTGCTGCTTCTTGTCTGCTAAAGGTTGGTAATGTAGGGTCGTGCAGTCTTGCAGCAAACATTCCATAAGCAATGGTTTGTGCATACACATCGGCAAAAGCTTTGGGTGTTATATCGTGTATTAGTATCTGTTTAAAGGCATTCATTTGCTCTTTAAGGGTGCTGTTTTCCTGTGTTTCCACATCATCATTCAAAGCATTTTCTATTACATCGATCAATAGTCTTGCTTTACCTGCCATCATTTCTGCCAATCGTTTAGGGCTTTTAATGGTTTGGCTGATGTGGGTGCAAAAGTCTTTTAGTAGGTTGGTAAAAGTTAGGTGGTTATTGGTTAATGGAACAATTTCAAAAGCCCCTCCTTTGGAGGGGTTTGGGGAGGCTTCGGCTATTTTTATACTAGTTACAAACTGCCCATCTCTATGCAAATGAAAATCTAGGTAATCGGTAAAAATTATATTACTAAGGCTTTGTTTATATCTATCAAACTGTTCCTTATTACCTGTTTTTTTAATGCCTGCAAGGTCGGTATCGCCAATATCTTTGGCTTCTATAAAACCTACAGGTATATCTTTTTTAGTAAGTATGTAATCGGGTGCTCCACATTGTTGTCTTTTGGGTTCGTTGGTGGCAACTACTGTTGGTACAATACTTTCAATCAATTGCTGCAAATCACCACGAAAAGTATGCTCGGTTGCATTGCCTTGCAGGTAGCGATTGTTTATATTAGTGATGTATTGGTCTATGGTCATAATGTCGTTTGTGGCTTATGGTTTTTCGTTTATTAACTATTATCTATTACAAATATTCATTCAACCATTCCCAATTGGCTGCAATATAATCTCCATTATCTTTTTCTAATTGCATTATTTGTTGAGCTAGTTGTTTCATAGCATCTGCATTATCTGCATTGGTTACCACACATTCTTTTACATATTCTTTGATGCCATCAATGGTATCAAGTATTTCTTGGTTAGCAGCATCGGCATTGGCTTGTGCAATTTGCAAATTCACGGCTGCTACTTGCTCGTTTAAAATAGCTTCTTCATATTTTTGAGTACCTTCTTGGTAGCCTTTTAAATCATCTTCGTCAAGTTTAATACCTTTTTCGGCTGCAAGTTCTTTTACAATTTCTATAAACTCATCCATTATTGCTGGTTGCAATATCAGGGGTTGTTGTTCTAGCCAAGGATGATAGGCTTTATCATCTGCATCTAAAATAAGTTCAATTAATTTTTCTCTGTATTCCATATTGTTTGTTATAGTAAATGGAGAATTTCTTTCCAGTTTTCTTCTTCATAATAATCTTGATTTGCTTTTTCAGCTTCAATAAATTGTCTTGCAATTTCAATGCTATCTTTATCGTCAGATTCTTCTAGTAAGTGCTTTATTAATGCACCACGAAGGTTTTGATATGCTTCGTCGGCAGCTTTCATATCTGCCTGAAATTGTATTTCCTTCATCATATCATTTACCTGCTCATCAATAACTGCATTTTGCAACAGCCCTATATCAATTTTAAGATTAGTAGTTTTATCGGCAAAGTTCTTATTTGCCATTAGTTCGGGTATATCCTCTGCAACTTCTGCCATCATAGTCATTACATCTATCATATCTTGCTCACTTAAGCTATATAGCCATTCTTTACGTTCTTGTTCATTTTTACCGTCTAATAATTCAAAAACTTCTTGCTTAGTGTATTTACTCATAATAAATAGTATTTGCTTTCAAAAATAAAAGTAATGGAATAGATTACGATAAATAAAAAGGTGGGCAATATAAGCCCACCTTTTTACAAATTCCTAATCCCCAATACCTAATACCTAATTCCCAATACCTAATTCCCAATACCTACTTCCCAGCTTCAGGAGTTCCACCAACAGAACCACTACCTTTCACAATTCCATTATTAGTAAGTGTAGCCAATGTTTTGGCATAGCTAAATTTTTCGGCAGTCAATTTATCACCGGTCTCAGTGTACAATGCAGCAGCTGTTTTAGCTACTTTAATCACATCGTTGTACACTTTATTCAATTGCACAATACCATCGTTGGTAATAGTTTTTCTTTCTCCTTTTTTGCCTTCTTGTGCAATATTTTTGTCTCTAATAATGGCAGCATAGCTTTTAATACTTGTTATGTAAGCAACATCAGTACCTGCATTGGTAATTTCTGTTTGCAAAGCAGGTGTCATATTCTCATCAAAAGCAGCAAGCAATTCAACCAATGCTTGTTGGCTGCCTTTTTGTACTTTATTCCATAGTTTAAAGCCCAGGCTATCCAATATTTGTTTTTCTCTGTTATCATCTTCAAAGTCTATCTCTACTTGCTTTTTAAAAGAGGTAAGCTTGGGCAATACTTCTTCCATTGCCTTATATAATTCTTTACTGGCTTTGGTTTGGTTGCCAAGCCCATCATGCCATTTTTTTTTATAATTTGGTGAATGACAAACTTAGAAAACAGGAATAAAAATAACAAAAAATAAATCCTAATATTTTGTTAAAAATTGGGGGAGATAAAATTCATAGAATGCATACATTCTCTATATACAAATCATTAATCTGTTTAGTACTATTACTAAAACTCAACCTTCTTTATCAAAAGTGGTTTTAAAATAATCAACAACCACATTGCTGTTTTCAAGTTCTTCCATATCGCTCAGCTCGTGTTCAAGGGCAATTGTACTTATTTGTATTTCAAGTATAGACAATACCATAGACAACATTATAAAAAATAAACTGGTGGCAAATAACCAATGTGCGGTGTGGTGGTGTCCAACAAAAATTTGGTACATACATATCATACACAATAAAAAACTACACACACTTAAAAACTGCATAAACTTAATAATGGTAAGTCTTGTACGCAGGTTTTTAATTTGTTTTACAATGCTTTTTCTGTCGTCTTTGTTTTTGTTGTAACGCTCGTGCAGGCTACGCACCAAATTTGCCAACGCTAAAAAACGATTGCCATATACCAGCATTAAAAATGTAATAGCAGGAAACAATAGAGCAGGTGTGTTAATAGATATTTCCATTTAGGTAGTAGTTTGAAAATTGATAGGTATTAAATGTGTTAATGCATTAATTTCAATAATAAAATGTATAGTTCAAAGTTATATTGTCAACTGACAACTGTCAACTATCAACTGTCAACTATTTTGGTGCTTTTTTGTAAAGATATAATACCACAAAACTAAAGATGACATTAGGAATCCAAACTGCTATATATGGGTGCAAATTCCCTTTTGTAGAAAAAATAGTGGAGAATTTATCTGCCAAAATAAACAGTGCAGCAGTAATAAAACCTAGTGCAAGATTGGCTCCACTACCACCACGTATTTTACGTCCTGCAACAATGGCCCCCAATAAGGTTAATATAATTACAGATACTGGTGTTGCACTTCTTCTGCCATATTCTACCATTAATTCATTTACATTTTCAGCTCCTTTTTGTTGTTCAAGATTAATAGTTCTTTTAAGTTGTGGGCTTGTTAAAATATCTTTGGTGTATTTGCCACGTAGTAAATCTTGTGGGGTAACATCTGTAGCAAGGTTAAAGTTGGGCAACTGTGTAAGTGTTTCTTTAATAGTGTCAATATTGCGTTTATATACATTGCTTAAAGCCCACTTTTTTGTTTTTTTATCCCAATACAATTTATCTGCTTGTAGCGATTCATATACTTTATCTTTTGTTATTCTAAAAATAGTACAACCACTACTGCTTAAAGATGCTGTGTCGTAGTTATTAATTACAGCATAAGAAAATGAATCAATTTTAATGTACATACTACTACCACGCCCATTGGTAATACTCATTGTTTTTTCGTAAGACGAGTTGGCATCTATATATCTGGTTTCAAACGCAGTACGCTTTTTATTAGCATTGGGTATTATAAACATACTAGACACCCACAACACTGCTGCTAAAAAAGTACCACCAATAAAGTATGGACGCAACCAACGATTAAATGTTGTGCCACTTGCAAGTATGGCAATGTTTTCGCTATGTGCAGCCATTTTTGAAGTAAAAAAAATTACAGCAATAAAAACAAATAATGGAAAAAGCATTGCCGTCATATGTGGTATAAAACCCAAGTAATATTGAGTAAAAATGGTAGATGCTGACAGATGTGATTTTACAAAATCATCTGTTTTTTCACTAATATCAATTACTAGTGTAATAACTATAAATAATAAAATAGAAAAAAAGAAGGTAGAGAGAAACTTTTTGATAATATACCAATCTAATATTTTCATTTTTATTATTAATGTGCTTTAAGTGCAAATATAACAGTAGCAACTATAGTGTGTTTCTTAAAATGTAATGCCATGGCTACAAATAATAAAAGCTGCATTGTGGTGCAGCTTTTGTGTTTAAAATTGTAATAAAATTATTTAGTTAAATGTTTACGTTGTGTAGTGTAAAGAATGATAAATAATAAAGGAAACACTAAGAATAAAGCAAAAAAGCCTTTGAATATGATGGCACCAAAAAAGATAGCAGCAGAAATAATTGGTAATACCTCACCTATAAAGTACATATAAAAACCTCCCATTTTTCTAGCTCTCATTTGTATAGCACCATAAATGCATAAAACCAAACCTAATACATCAACAATAACAATAGGGATTTTATTAGCCACTTTAATTTTTGCCATTTCTAATGCTTTTTCTGTCATATTCTTAAAAAATTCTGGCATAGGTACATCGCCAACTTTACTCATAGCTTCTTGCACTTTTGCTAATTCAGCTTCTGCATTCAGTGTTTTAATAACATCCCACAGCGTAAAAGCACAGCCAATAAAAGTTAAAATCGTTAATACATTTAACATACTAGGAAGCTTGTTATCTTCCATTTCATTAAAAAAATCTGGTTGTTGTTCCATAAAATAAAAAGTTGTTTTGGTTATTTAAAAATTAAAAATAAGGGTTGTTAGTAAATGATAAATAAAATGAAGAGAATTAATTATTGCATAACAACAATTTTAGTTTTAATATTTGCCAAGAATTTAGTTTATGCCAGAAGATATTTTATCTGAACACACAAGAAATATTCTTGGATTAAAATTACCAACAGACCCACGTTGGGTAAATCTTGCAGAAATAAGCATTGAAGATGTTTTAACAGATCATGCTTATTGTGAACAAAAAGCTGCATTGACTTGCATTTCATACATACAACGTTATCCTGAAAAGGAATTAATGGTAGAGCAACTTGCACCAATTGTTACAGAAGAATGGGGGCATTTTAGAGCCGTGCTTGCAGAATTGAAAAAGCGGGGTTTGCAATTAGGAAAACAACGTAGAGATGAATATGTAAATAAACTAATTGAGTTTCAAAAAAAGGGGGGACATATTGATGATAGATTTCTAGATCAAATGCTGATGATGGCACTTGTAGAAGCTAGAAGTTGTGAACGTTTTAAAAGATTAAGCGAAGGAATGAATGATGCGTACTTACGTAGATTTTATAGAAAATTTATGGAAAGTGAAGCTGGGCATTATACTTTATTTATAAAACTTGCTGAACATTATTTACCCAAAACACTCGTAAGAAAACGCTGGCAAGAATGGCTAAAATATGAAGCAGAAATGATAATAAATTTAGAAGTAAGAGGAGATAGAGTGCATTAATGCTGTTGATAAAAGTGTAATAATTATAATATAAATATAAAAAACTATTCTAGTATTAGAACTGTTTAGTGTAATTGGTAAACCAATTATATTTGTGCAAATTTTAATTTATGAGTGCGTTGGAATTAAAAATTTATGAAATGTTTAAAACTAGGTTCTCTGAGCAAGAAGCTAGTTTGGTAATTGAATATTTTGAATCTAAAGCTGAAGAAAAAATTCAACAAAAAAAAGAAACATTTTTAACAAAAGAAGACAAAATAGAATTGATTAGAACAATATATATTGTTGGACTAGTTCAATTTTTGGCTATAGTTGGTAGTGTACTTTTGATTGCTAATTTTATGTTAAAGAAATAGAAAACCAAAAATAATTTCACTAATTCACATTATGTTTCATTGCATCAATTTGTTGCTTATTGCCGAGTACAATTACTTTCATACCTTGTGTTATTAATATATCATCGTTTGGATTAATAATGAATTTGCCATTGGCTTCTTTAATACCAATACTAGTTACGCCAGTTTTTTTCCAATCCATTATGGTGCGTAAACTTTTACCTTGTATTTCTGGTGGAAGCATAGCATAATCAACACTTTCAATATTTATACTTTCACCCTCATCACCTGTTAAATATTCAATAAATTCAATAACATCTGGTTTGCTTATTTGCGTAGCCATAAAAGTACCACCCAATAGTTCTGGCATACTTATACTATTTGCACCAGCTGTTTTTAATTTATTGATAGAGGTGTGATTGGATGCCCTACTTACAATTTTTAAATTTGGGTTTAATTGTTTGCCACTTAATACTACAAATACATTTTGAGCATCATTTGGTAATGCACAAATAAGGCTATGAGCCTTTTCTATACCAGCTCTTTTTAATACAGTGTCATCAGTAGCATCACCAATTAAATGCATTACATCTGTGCTTTCATTTTGTCGCCATAAATCAATCATTTCTGGTCTGCTATCTATTACAATAAAATCAATTTTATGTGTCAAAAGTGTTCTTGCCGTTTGCTGTCCATTACGCCCAAAGCCACATATAACAACGTGTTGATTTAATTCGTTAACTTGTTTCATAAGTTTTCTGTTTTTTAGAAAATTTTTCATTTCGCCGCTAGTAATATATCTTGTAATAACAGCAAATGAGTAAGTAAATAAAGTAAAAGAAGTGATGATAAATCCAATATTGAAAAGCCTTCCTGCGGTGCTTAATGGTTTGGTTTCGCCATAGCCAATGGTAGTAACAGTAATAACTGTCATGTACAACGCATCAAAAAAATTAAATCCTTCAATGAGCATAAAACCACAAACACCTAGCAGCATTATTGCTAATACAACAATAAACCAAAAAGTAAGTGGATGTAATTTTTTAAACATATTGCAATGTAATAAATTTTATCATTAGAATAACAAGGAATTATTTATATAATTACATACTTTTTGCAAGTATTTAAACAATTTTTATTTCTGCAATAGCACTAAATGAATATAGTTTTCCTGTAGCTATTTCTATACATTCATATCTTTTTCTACGCAATAATCCTTTTTTAAAAGTTCTACCTTTTTCTGTTTCAAATAAACTGCCCACAGGCAATGCCGCAATTGTGGTATGTCCTTCTTTGTTGTTAGTATTATACTGTCTTAATACTTTTAATAATTCAGTTTCGCCATTGGCAGTTGCAGCAGGATTATTAATGGTTTTATACAATGCATTAGCAATGTCAGTGGGGAATATATCTTTTTGTAAAAAGGAAAAAAGCAAGTTGGAATAATTTTTTTTCCATTCTTTTCCGTGAGATTCTACTTTGTTGGCAAATTGTTCAAACGTAAGCAGGTGTGCTATTTCGTGCAGTAGTGTAATTAAAAATTCATACTTATTTAAGTTTCCATTTACACTTATTCTATGATTCTTATTTTGATGAGAATGTCTGTAATCGCCAAGTATAGATTTGCGTTGTTTGGTAACTGTTAGGTGTACTTTATATTGATGAATATAAGTAACCACATCACTAAAACTATTTTCTGGTAAATATGCAGCTAGTGCCTGCATTGGATGCTCATTTATTCCCATTGTTTTTATTCAATTTCAAAGCAATTTTTACTTCTAAATATGCATAAATAAAATACAATACCATTCCACAATACACAGCATAAATACTTTTATTAATACCACTCATTTTGGCATAAGCAAAAGTTACAATAGCTACCACCATAAATTTTATTAAAGTGCTTAACATAATGCTTCTTATTAGTGCTTTTGAATTATTGCTTTGCAACGCTTTGTTGTGTAGAGCAATGCACAGTGTGCTTATAAAAAATAAGATACAATTAGCTGCAAACACAACTTTGGCATCAATATGTGCTTGTTCAAGTCTGCCTCTAAAACCAAGGATAAAGCAATTGCTAAAAATGAAAACGGTGAAAATGGGTGTTATAAGCTTGAAAAAAGTATTGTTATTGGGCTGCATTTTTTTGAGTTAGTATTGTAATTTAGTTTTTCTACATAGCTTTTGTCAAGCAAATATATTTCTATCTTCTTCGTCTTTTACGTCTTGGTTTATCATCACTATCATCATTATTTCTTTTGTTTCTCTTACTATTATCTTTATAGTTATCTTCTGGCTGAGATTGCACATTAATTTTATTGGTATCTAAAACTAAAGTAGCATCTCCCTTAAAAGCTTTTTCCAGTCCATTTAAATATTGCTCATTAAATTTTATGGCTTGTTCCAAAGAATCTGTCCTTGCTTTTAACAACTGTAATTGTGTTAAAGATTTTTTGTTGCCATAGCCAGGTATGTAATATTTTAAAGGGGTAAATACCAATAAACAAATGGTTAAACCTACCAATAAAATAAAAGTAGAACTAAGTGCAACGTACAAACTAACACGACTTAACTTAAAAGTCACTACTTCTTCAAAAGTATCATCATTGGTTACAACTAAACGATATTTGTTACGAAGTCTCTTTATTGTAATATTTTCTGTTATATTCGCCATTCTAATTAAAACAAAAATAAAGGTTATCCACCTTTAATCTTAAAAACTTTGTGTATGTAAAAATAATTCTACTTTTATCTATAGATTTATTATTGGCAAGTATGAAATTATCTTTTGCAAAAAAAATAGCATTTGTATTATGTTTTTCTTATGTGGGTTTGGCTATGGCTCAACCTGGAACTTCTATTGACTTAGAAAAAGAAAAGCCTGAGAAGTATAAAGAGAAATTATTGAACAGCGAAAAAACGCCTGATAAGAAAATTGGCTTTCTGAAAAGATTTGCTAATAATACCATTACACACTATAATTATTACTATAATTCCACAGTAAAACTTGATGAAATTCTTGAAAGAGCTAAGTCTAGTTTTGTTGATGATTATACACAACTATTGCCTTTTTATAATTATAGTTTATCTGCAACAGCCCAAGATAAAGATATAGATTCCATAATCCATAAATGCAATGCTGGTATATTATTACACGATTTACGTAGCGATTGGGTTGATGATATGTATATGCTTTTGGGTAAAGCCTATATGCTTCGCAAAAATTTTGATAGTGCGTATTATGTGTTTCAATATTTGAACTATATATATGCACCAAAAGATGATGGTTATGATGTGCCTATTGGCAGTAATGAAAGTAATGAAGAAGG
>JAPLER010000404.1 GCA_026391115.1 Bacteroidota bacterium
TAGCAGGTACACAAACTAAGACAGGTTTAATCAATAGTCAAGGATGTGATAGTAGTGCCACTTTGAACTTAACCATCAACAACACCTTTAGTGTAAACCTTGGGGTTGATACTATTATTTGTTTTTTACAATCTTATCCTATAAATGGAAGCGTAAATGGTTTATCAAGTCCTACATATCAGTGGGGAAGCAGCAATGGGTTTGTTTCAAGTAATGCTTCTGTAAGTATATCAACTGCTGGTAAATATTGGTTAAGGGTTACAGATGCAAGTGGTTGTAGTAATATTGATACTATGAATTTAGCAGTAAACACTTCTCCAATTGATGCAGAAATTTTTGCAGCAACACAAATATTTAAAAATGATACAGTAACTATTGTAAACATTAGTAAGTATGCTAATGATACTGCCATTTGGAACACTTTCTCTAATCCAAATATTTTAGTTGTTAGAAAAAATTTAACTTATTTGGATGTTGTCTTTAAAGATACAGGTACATATCAAATTGGATTAACAACAAAATTTGGAGTTTGTACACAAACTGCTTTAAAAACAATCAATGTTTTACAAGCTCAAAACTTCCCTGCACCAACAGGTCCATCTAGAGATCCATTTATAAGAAACTATGTGGCTGCCCCAAACCCTAGCAATGGAGCATTTAATGTGAACATTAAGTTAGGAGATATTAGTAAAATAAGACTAAGGCTATTTAATGCAGTAAGTTATTCTACTGTGAGCGATTTACAATTTAATGGACAAAAGGAATACACTATACCTTATAATTTAAGCATTGCCAAGGGCTTGTATATTTTGATATTGGAAACACAAAAAGGGTCGGCAGTACACAAAATTTTAATCAATTAATAACCACTTAACAACAATTATATGTTTATAAACTTCAATAATATTATGAGTAATATTTTAAGTAAAAGTAAAAAGACAATTTTATTGTTCTTATTTGTAAACTTTATTGTACTTGCCAAAGCACAATATCCTGTTCAAATTATCCCTCAATTGGTTAGCCCATATACAACAATTAGCTTCTTTATTTACAACAGAATATGGTAATTATCCAACTATTTCTTTAGATGCAGGTGTACCTCAAAGACTTTCTATGAGTGATTTAGCTCCATACTTTAATCCCAATAATTTGGAGTTTACAGGCAGTATGACGAAAGCTCAGTATTTGCAACAAAATAAATTACCCGAAGGATTTTATAGCTTTTGTTTTCAAGCAATTGAGGTAAATACTAATAAAGTTGTTAGTGAAAGCACTTGTAGCAACGTTTGGATTAGTCTTAGTGATCCTCCATTGTTAAATACGCCAGCCAATGCTTCACCCATTACTAAAAGTGATCCTATTAATATTTTATTTAACTGGACACCACGTCATCTAAACAGTCCAAATGGTGCTTTTAATACCGATTATGAATTTCAAATAAAAGAAATTTGGGATAATGCCATTGATCCACAAGCAGCTTTTCAAACAGCTATTCCTTTGTACACCACTACTACACAAGCCACAACTTTATTGTATGGGCCCACACAACCTGTGCTTATTGCTGGTAAAAGATATGCTTGGCGTGTAAGGGCAAAAGCAATAAATTTGGCAGACGATAGAGACGACTTTAAAAACAATGGTTATAGTGATGTTTTTTGGTTTGATTATAAAACAGCTTGCCCTGTACCTATTGGTTATTCAATTAATACAATTGATCCTTCAACCGTATCTCTTGGTTGGGTAAATGGATTGAACATTACAGATTATGTGGTAGAATATCGTCAAACTACTCCTGCATTATCTCCTTGGGTAAAAACACCACTAATTAATACAAACCCTCTTATATTAAACAATCTTGTGCCTAGTAGCAACTATGAAGTTAAAGTAGCTAGTAATTGCCCAGGGAATATTTTAGAATATGGTATAACAAAAGTTTTTACCACTCCAATTGTAGCAACAAATACTACACTTGTTGGCAATGATGTAATTAAAGTAAAAGGAAAGGTTTCATGGGCTTATTACAATAAAGGTGAGCTTGCTTCTACAGACAATAAGGTTGTTACCAACGCAGTAGGCAGTGTAAATAATTGTAATATTCCAAAAGATGAACAAGTAGTTACAAAATATAATTTACCAAATGCAATAGTTGTTGTGTATAAAGTAACTGCAGGCAATAAGCAAGAAATTGGCAGTGGGTATTCTGATGCTTTTGGCAATTATAGCATCAACGTGCCTTCTAATTTGGCAAAAACGGAAACTAGCACACCAATTAATATATATTACAGCATAGAAGTTAAACCAGCAAAATCTTTTGCCACTATTGTCGGTAAATTATTAACTACTAAACAAACTACTTCGACTACCAAAAAAAATTGGGGATTCTTCAATACTACTGTAACTACCTACACAACAACACTTGATGCTGCAAACAGTTATGACGTTACAAGTTTTGTTAAAAACTTTGAGTACGAGCCTAAAATTACTTCAAACGATATGGCTACTGCACAGCAAAGCAGTATGAGTGTTGATATTTTACTTTCAAAATCTGATTGGGATAATAGCTATAGCAAATTGCCTATTAATATTGGTAAAACTGTAAAAGGCAATACTACTTACAACAATCAAAACTATGTTATTTTAGAAAATATAACCAAAGGCAATGTATATAAACAATTAATGCAAGGCTATAGTTATGTGGCTAAAATTAATTATCAAAATGGAACGTCAACTTATTCTGTTTTTAATTCACCAACAGATTATTGCAAACTAAGTGAGTGCTACAATTATCCATTTTTTACAAAACTTACTGGAGTTGTAACAGGTGGAGGTATTACAAGAAATAATGCCACTGTAATCGTAACCATAAAAGATGCCGACAGAATTGGCAAGACAAGCTCTACAACCACTAGTACAATATTAACCATAAGAACTAATGCTAATGGGGAATACAGTTTTGATAGTATTCCAAAATTAAAACCAAATAGCGATGTAAAAATTGAGGTTAAAGATGCTACTATACGTAAGGATGCCTTCTTATTTACTACTAAATTATCATCCTCTACTGATAATAGTTACAATATAAATTTGGTTAATGAAGTATATACCGTTGTTGGATATTTAACAGATCAATATAAAAACCCAATTCCAAATGCATTAATTGAATATGATGGAAATGTTTTGCCAAACCGAACAGGAAAAGATGGTTACTACTTATTGCAAGTAGATTCTAAAACTAAAAGTATCACCTTTAGTGCCAATGGCTTTACAACACTCAGTTTTACGGCTGCTAATCTTGGCGTTAGTCTTACTGGTCAATTTTGGGATTTAAGTACTAGAACCAATAACCTTGAAGCTTTTTGGAGTAGTATAATGGAACAAATTTCAGGCAGAAAATATCCAAATTTTAATTCTGAAAATTTTGGTTATACGTCGGGTGATTTAAAAAGTTTATTTACCAAACTTAATAGTAAAGCAACTGATAAACTAGTGGGTGTTTATGACCTTGATTCAAAGGTGATGACTAATAATAATGAACCTGTGAAATTTAATATAAAGCTAAAAGGTGTATCCGTTAATACAAAAATTAGTTTTATACGTGTTGATGGAATAAACGAAACACCAATTGCATCTTACAGTGCCTTCGACATATTTAATTTTGCTGCACCTGCGGGTTATTATAAATTTAAAATTGAGCCAGTAGATAATAACAATGTTTTTGTTCCTTTTGTAGGAGAGTTTACTTCAAGAACTGTAGGGTTTGCAACATCGGTAACTCCTCAAACTATTGTTGTAAATTTAACAGATGGGGCTTTGTTAAAAGGAAAGATTACAAATTTAAAAACCAATTCAATTTTAGATTCTGCCACCATTACAGCAGAAGGGTTGCCTTATAAAGATTCATCAAACAATTTAGGTGAATATAAGATGTATTTGCCCAAAAACGAAAGCATTAAACTGCAAATTAGACGAAAAGGATATAACACTTTTGATACCACAATTAAATTTACAAATAATCAGAATGTAATAGATTTTAAATTATTGCAATTTGATAAAAGTTATACACCTGTTTACACCATTGCTGGTTTTAAAGTAGAACTAGATAAACAATTAAAAGACCCCAATCCTAATACTTATG
>JAPLER010000197.1:0-8532 GCA_026391115.1 Bacteroidota bacterium
AAATAGTCAAACTATTTTTCAAATCTTTACTTTCAACTTCAATAGTTTTTTTTTTTTTTTTAAGGCTAGATACGACAATAGTGAGTTGGGTATTACTACCTAATTTATTCAACTCAAAACTGCCATCTGCTTTGCTTGTTGTACCTAGTTTGGTTCCTTTAATTTGAATAGATGCACCAGGAATTGTAGTGCCTTTATCGTCTATTATTTTGCCTTTGAGTTTATTGTCAACACTACTTACTTCACCCACTATACCCTCTAATGCTTTTGTAAAAGAAACAGCTTGGTGTGCTTCAATTTCCTTAGCTGTTATTGTTCTTTCTCCTCTACATACAAAGGGTGCTTTTTTTACCATACCAAAAGATGCGGCTTGTTGGGCTTTAATTTCTTTTGCAGATATAGTTTGTGGTGTCCCTGTAAAATAAGTTTGTTTAACCACTCCATAGGGAACTTGAACAATCACTTTTTCAATAGAATCGTTAATATATGCCAATTTGATTACAAGATTTTCATTGTTTTTCACTTGAATCCTTCTGGTTTCATAATTTGATGCTCGTATTGTTAGACTAGTAATTGACTTCGCTTTGCATAAGAAATTACCATCCTTATCTGAAACAACACCTTTATTAGTTTTGTCAATCACAATACTTGCTCCCGCAATAGCAGCACCTTTTTCATCAGTAACTTTTCCTGATACTGTTGTTAATTCGGGTGCACTCACTTCACCTTTTGTAAGTTGTAATTCATTGGTTTGAGGAGTTGCTTTTTGTGTAGGAAATGCTACTTTGCCTTGCAATTTTGCTTGACCAAATGATTTTACTCCAATAAAAAAACTTATAACACTCGCTACAAAATAATTCCATTTGCCAGGTTGTTTTTGAGGCTCAATTAATGGACGTTGCAGCTGGTCGTTGTGAAATCTGCCACAAGTATTGCCTTGTGCATTTTTAAAATAATCCAGTACTTGTCTGTCACTCATTACACTAAAATCAACAACTACTTTGTTGCAGCTTTGGCAGTGTCTGCCTTTGTCTTGTGGTGTCATTGCATCCCAGTTTTCGTTGCAAGGCTCTGGAATGTGTAATAAAATTGGTGCTTTCATAATACAACTTTTTTGGTGTTAATAATTTAATTACATCAACTAGATGCATCACATTTTTACATTACATAAATATTTTACAACTTATTTAAAAAATATTTTTGAAATAGTAGTTTATAATTTTTTAGCAATGCATTACACTTTACTTTTGTTTAATAATTAACTGTAGCATTCATAAACACATAATGAGTAGTTTTAATAATAAAGTAGTTGTAATTACTGGTGGTAGCGATGGTATTGGAAAAGCTTTGGTAGAGCATTTTTTACAATTGGGTGCTAAAGTGTCTACTTGTGGTAGAAATTATGACAAACTATATCAACTACAACAAGCCAATGCTGGCAAGGCTTTACATATTTTTACTGCCGATGTAAGTAAAGAGCAGGAATGTAAAAACTTTATTGATGCAACTATTACAACTTACAATACAATTGATATTTTAATTAATAATGCAGGTGTGTCTATGCGTTCTCTTTTTGCAGATGTTGAATTAGATACATTGAGGAAAGTAATGGATATCAACTTTTGGGGAACTCTTAATTGTACCAAATTTTGTTTGCCATACATTACAAAAAACAAAGGCACTATTGTGGGAGTATCAAGTATTGCTGGGTATAGAGGTTTGCCAGGAAGAACAGCTTATAGTGCCAGCAAATTTGCTGTTAATGGTTTTATGGAAGCATTGCGTACAGAATTATTACACACAGGTGTAAACGTAATGTGGGTTTGCCCAGGATTTACAAGTAGTAATATTAGAAATGCAGCTTTAACCAGCAATGGTAATGCTCAAGAAGAAAGCCCAATGGACGAGGGCAAAATGATGAGTAGCGAAGCATGTGCAACTCATATTATTAATGCTATAGAAAAAAGAAAACGCACATTGGTACTTACTTTTACAGGAAAACGTGCAGTATTTATGAATAGATTTTTTGCATCGCTTGCAGATAAATTAACGCATAACTTTTTCTTTAAAAACGGAATTTTAGTAAAATAAACATATTAAAAGACTGGTAAATCAATATTACCAGAACCTATTTTCAATGCCTATTGTAACACTTTCTACAGATATTGGACAACAAGATTATATTGTTGGTGCCATTAAAGGTCAATTGCTGCAAAGCAATGCTGACCTGAATCTTGTGGACATCAGTCATTATTTATCTCAATCCAATTTTCCAGAAGCTGCATATATATGTGGCAATGCATTCAAATATTTCCCAGATAAAACCATACACATTGTCATCATTAACTTTTTTGAAAAAAAGAGCGATAATATTTTGGTTGCAGAATACAACAATCAATACATTATTTGTGCAGACAATGGTTTATTAACTATGATTACAGATACTAATCCTGTTAGAGTATATAAACTTCCATATAAACATTCTGAAACTTTTTTACAAACCACACAACACATTGCCAGTTTTATACAACAGCTTATTAATGGCAAATCTTTAATAGAAACAGTAGAAGTTTTTACAGATTATTTAATAAAGTTCCCTTTAAAACCAATGGCAACAGGCGAATGGATAAAAGGGCAAATTATCTTTATTGATAACTTTGAAAATGTAGTGATTAATATTACTAAACCCATTTTTGAAGAGTATAGAAAAGGACGAGCATTTAGTATTGTATTGAAACGCAATGAAGAGATTGAAAGCCTGAGTAATAATTATTTAACTGTACCCGAAGGCGAAAAACTGGCTTGGTTTAATAGTGCAGGTTATTTAGAACTTGCAGTAAACAAAGGCAATATGGCTGGGCTTTTTGGACTGCAAGGGTTTAATGAATTAAATTACAAAGAGGGAAAATCTATGCAGAATAAATTGTTTTATTCTAATGTCACCATTTTCTTTCATTAATTAATATAAGCATTGAAATTATTTACTTACATACTAATCATTCTTTTTGCAACTGCTTGCTTGCAAGAAAAAATAACACCTGCTGATAATGCATTAGATGCTGCACGTGGCTATAAAACAGCTTGCCTTAAAGGCAACTTTGATATAGCCAAAAATTACTTAACAGAAAGCAGTAAAAGCAGTTATTACTTTACAGAACATCAAAAAGATTTTAAAATATTATCTGATGCACAAAAGAGAGAATTATATGCAGCATCATTGGTTATTTATACTGTAAAATCAATATCTCCAACACAATCTTTGGTTATTGTTAAAGATTCTTACACCAAATTAATAGACACTATTACTACCATTAAACAAAACAATATCTGGCTTGTACAATTAAAATAAAGTGTATGATAAAGAATATTTTTTTGGTGGCTATAGGTGGTGCTGGCGGTAGTGTAGTTCGCTATTTAAGTTCATTTATTTTCTCTTCAAAAAAATTCCCTTTAACCACTTTTTTCGTAAATATTCTAGGGTGTTTTTTTATTGGTTTATTGATGGGATATTTTATTAAACAACAAACCACGCAAAGTTGGCAAATGCTTTTGGTTACAGGATTCTGTGGAGGATTTACAACATTTTCTGCTTTTAGTTACGATATTGTTTTGCTAATGCAGCAACAACGTTATACAACAGCTTTATTGTATGTTTTTTCAACATTAATTTTAGGAGTTTTAGCTACAATTTTAGGAATGTATATTGTAAAGCAAGTTAGTATCTGATATTGAAATGTTGCTTCACTTTAAAATCTGGGTTTATAACAGCAATACCCAAATGATACAAATCAATAGTCGTATCAATTCTTTTATCTGCAACAAGATGTTGCCATAATTTTTGTTGGTGTTGATGAGTATTATTTTTATTGATAATAATGAAAGATTTTGGTTTGCAAGCTTCTATGATTTCATCAATGCTTAAATCTTGCGATATTGCTGTATCAATAAAAATAAGATCTTTTTGTTCCCTTTGCAATTCATTTGAAATAGCTGCATTGGTATTGTTTAAATAAAGCTGGGTAATGGCATTTGAATTAATTGCTACTACATTTTTCAACTGATAATAATCAACCATTCTAAATAACAACTCATCTACTTTTTTAGCGTTACATAACTCATTATCTGCATATTTTTTTCTGGCTTGTTCAAGCTCTTTAAAGCAATAAAACACCCTATCATCATTCAATACGTTCATTATAAAATCATATACAAATGGAGAGTGCGTGCCGTGCCCTTTTGAGTTAGAAGCCTTAAACCAAAATTTTAAAAACTGTAAATTGAATAACATAACTAACTGAATAACCTATCTATTAAACTGTAGAATTTTCTTTTGATAAGGCAGGTATTTTATAAACCAAAATGCAGCATACAAAAAAACAAACCAACTAAAATAATGCATCATTTGAAAAGGCAAATGATAAGTAGTAAAACTGCTAAAGTAAAAGTTGCTTTTACCCTTTACACAATCAAATACATATACCAACCAATTATTTAAAAATAAAAACAACATCAATAAACTTAGTATTCTATTGCCCATAATAGGCTTTATTAAAAAAAGAAAAGGCACCAAAATAATAAGCCAGTTTTTCACATCTTGCCAACCAATTTCAATTTTTGCATTAGGGTCTGGTTTTACATTCATTTCCATTGCCATTTTTACAAAAGCGTATAATTGGCGAATAATAAAAACAGAATTGAATATGAGTAAGATATTTACAATAGCTAGTGCATTCAAAGCATAATATCTTTTCTTACCTTTTAAAAATAAGCTTAACAAAACGAGTATTGGAGCTAAATAAGTAAATGCTGTATCAAAAAATTCCATAACTATTTTTTCCTCCAAGTTTGAAAACTATAATTAAATGCGTGCTTTTCATCAGCACTAAATTTCTCTTCATTTATTAATTCAAAATCATTTTCCTTTATTTCTGGAAAAAAGGTATCGCCGTCAATTACAGTATCAACTCTTGTTAAATAAATAGTATTTGCTTTAGGTAATGTTTCTTTGTAAATTTCTCCTCCGCCAATAATAAATATTTCTTTGTACAAATGCTCTTTAGCTACAAATACAGCATCTGCAATACTTTCAACAACTACAGCACCACTGGGTGTATAATCCTTTTGCCTTGTAATGACGATATTCAACCTGCCATTTAAAGGCTTGCTGTTCATCGATTCAAAAGTTTTTCTACCCATAACAACAGGCATTGCCCAAGTGGTTTGTTTAAAAAACTTCATATCGTTTGGCAAGTGCCAAAGCAACTGGTTGTTTTTACCAATGGCATTATTTAAAGAAGCTGCAACAATGATTGAAATCTTCAAAGTAGTTAATAGTTAATAGTGAACAGTTAATAGTTTAAAACAATTTATATTAAGCGATTAGAGTAAATGAATACATTTTTCCAAGCTCTTCTTCCAGTCTTTTATTTCAACGCCAAAATCCTTTTCAATATCACTTGTATCCATTACAGAATAATTAGAACGCTTTGCTGGTGTAGGATACGCAGTACTTGGTATTGGATTTACCTTACAATCCTTCTCTCCTATTTCTTGTATGGCTTGTGCAAATTGAAACCACGAAATATTACCTGTATTAGAATAATGATAAATTTTTGTTGATGTGCTAACAACATTACTGCAAATAATTTTCATAATCGCTTCTGCCAAATCTGCTGCATAAGTAGGGCAACCAATTTGGTCAGCAACAACATTTATTTCGGGTCTATCACTCATCAATTTCAACATTGCTTTTACAAAGTTTTTACCGTGAGATGAATATACCCAAGATGTTCTGATGATAACTGCATCATTACTATTTTCTGCTACAAGTTTCTCTCCTGCTGCTTTTGACGATCCATATACATTTAAAGGATGAATAGCATCTGTTGGTAAATAAGACTGCTGCTTTTCTCCATCAAAAACATAATCTGTGCTAATGTGAATGAGTTTACAACCCATCTCAGCACAAACTTTAGCCATTACAGCTGGGGCAGTTGCATTAATGGCATACGCCAATTCCTGTTCAGTCTCTGCCTTATCTACTGCTGTGTAAGCAGCACAATTAACTATGTATTGTGGTTGATGTTGTTTAATAAAACTTGCAATAGCGTCACTATTACTCAAGTCCAGTTCATTTCGCCCAACAAATAAAAAATTAAACTGGTTGTTAAATTGTTCACTCAGCTGCATCAATTCAAAGCCAAGTTGCCCGTCTTTTCCTGTAACTAGTATTAAAGGTTTTGTCATTATTATAAAGTAAAAAACAAAACTAAGTGAGTGTATTTTAAATTGCAGAAATATTCGTGTATTAGTGGCAATTGAATTATTATTTTCGCCGTATGACAAACGCTGCAATTGCCGATAATTTTTCGTTATTAAGTAAGTTAATGGACATTCACGAAGAGAATAGTTTTAGAGCCAAAAGTTACTCTATTGCTACATTTCATATTGAGAAGTTACCAGAAGAACTATCTGTTTTACCCAAAGAAAAAATATTTACTATAAAAGGTATTGGCGAAAGTGCTGGTCAAAAAATTGTGGAGCAGCTTGAAACTGGCACATTAAAAGTGTTGGAAGACTACATTAACAAAACCCCAAAAGGCATCATAGAAATGTTGCAATACATTAAAGGTTTAGGACCCAAAAAAATTGCAACAGTGTGGAAAGAAATGGGTATTGAAAGCATTGGAGAATTGCTCTATGCCTGTAACGAAAACAGATTAACCCTATACAAAGGCTTTGGAGAAAAAACACAGGAAAGTGTTAGAAAATCAATTGAGTTTTATTTGAATACATTTGGCAGTTATTTGTATGCTCAGGTAGAAACCTATGCTTTAACTTTTGAAACCCATTTAAAGCAGTTTTTTAAAACCGACCTGACCGATTTGGTTGGCGATTTTAAAAGACAAATACCCGTTATTGAAAAAATAGAATTCACCACCTCTGTTTCGCAACAAAATATCAAAAACTTTTTTACAACCAATGGCTATCAAATTCAAGATGAAAATGAATATAGCATTTCATTGAAGGGCAACGAAAACATTTTATTACAGTTCTATTTTACGACCAAAGAAAACTATTATACAACAGTTTTTAAACACAATTGCAGCGAACAGTTTTTAAATAAATGGACTGAGTTATTTGGATTTGATGCAGCTAAAAACTACACATCCGAGCAGGAGATTTTTGCAACCCATAATGTACAATTTATTGATGCCTGCAAGCGTGAAAGTGTTGAAGTGATTGAATTGGCAAAGCAGCACCAACTTCCTGTTTCAATTACTGAGAAAGATATTACAGCCATTATACACAGCCATAGCAAATGGAGCGATGGTAGCAACACGCTGGAAGAAATGGTTAAAGCAGCTATTGCAAAAGGTTTGCAGTATCTAGTCATTAGCGACCACAGTAAAACTGCTTTTTATGCACAAGGTTTAACGGTAGAAAGAGTGTTAGCACAACACCAGGAAATTGATGAACTGAATAAAAAATATGCACCATTTAAAATATTCAAGAGTATTGAAAGCGATATTTTGGGCGATGGAAGTTTAGATTACGAGACTGATATTTTACAACAGTTCGATTTGGTAATAGCTAGCATACACAGCAACTTAAATGTGACTGAGGAAAAAGCAATGCAACGTTTAATAACAGCCATTGAAAATCCTTACACCACAATACTTGGGCATTTAACAGGCAGGCTTTTACTAAGCCGTAATGGCTACCCTATAAACCATCATAAAATAATAGATGCCTGTGCAGCCCATAATGTGGTAATAGAGTTAAACGCCCACCCTCGCAGATTAGATATAGATTGGCAGTTTATTGATGCAGCATTAGAAAAAAATGTAATTATTTCCATTAACCCCGATGCTCATAATATTGATGGATATGACGATTGCAGGTATGGTGTGTTGGCTGCACAAAAAACATTACTAACCAAAGAAAAGAACCTGAGTAGTTTTAGCTTGCAACAGTTTGAGGAGTTTTTGAGTGAGCAGGGTAAGAAGAAGTAGACTAGTATACTATCATTATGTCGAGTTTCTGAAAGCTACTATAGTTAAAGAAAATAGCAATAGTAATGCTAGCCATAGTTTAATGCGTTATTTTTAATGTTTATTATCAATCTTCTTTCCAATAAGCAGAAATAAACTAATACTCATCTATGATTAAAAAACTGATTATACTTTTTCTATTTTTTACACCAGTAATAATTTTTTCCCAGAAAAATAGTTTAATCTATCAAATACGTTTTGATAGAAATGAGTTTCAGATAACAGATAAAAATAAACAAGTTCTATCTCTCATTTGCGACACGCTAAAAGGAAAATCAAATTACATAATTTACATTAATGGCTATACCGATAGTGATGCAGATAGTAGCTATAATCAACAGCTTTCGATGAAACGAAGCCTTTCAGCGAAAGAATATTTGCTGGAGAAAGGTATCGAAGAAACATCAATAAAAGTGCAAGCATTAGGAGAAGAACAACCTCTTGTAGAAAATACAACCCCCTTACAAAAGGCAAAAAA